>DASSBO010000546.1:0-5879 GCA_035698655.1 Streptomyces sp. | reverse complement strand
TGGCCGGCACCGGTACGGCTGCCGCCGACGGCAACGCCCCCCAGGCCGCCCCGGGCGGCGTGACCGCCCAGCTGAACGGCCTCATCGACGGCAAGCACGGCACCGCCATCCTGGACGGCCAGGAGATCCAGGCCGGCCTGTTCGGCATGACCGTCGACGGTGGCGGCACGCTGCAGACCTACTGCATCGACATCAAGCACCACACCCAGAGCAAGGCCAAGTACAAAGAGGTCGCCTGGGACCAGTCGACCCTGCACGGCAACCAGGACGCCGGCAAGATCCGCTGGATCCTGCAGCACTCCTACCCGCAGATCAACGACTTCGCGCTGCTGACGAAGGAGGCGGGCGCCGAGACCACGCTCAACGAGCGCACCGCCGCGGCCGGCACCCAGGTCGCGATCTGGCGGCTGTCGGACAAGGCGAACGTCGAGGCCAAGAACCCCGCGGCGGAGAAGCTGGCGGACTACCTGGTCGACGCCGCGCAGGACGTCGCGGAGCCGGCGGCCTCGCTCAAGCTGGACTCGCCCGCCGTGTCCGGAAAAGCCGGCCACAAGCTCGGCCCGGTCACCGTGCACACGAACGCGGACAGTGTGACCGTGACGCCCGCGGCCACGCTCCAGGCGAGTGGCGTGAAGGTCGTCGACGAGACCGGCGCGCCGGCCACGACCGCGAAGGACGGCAGCAAGCTGTTCTTCGACGTGCCCAAGGGCACCGAGCCGGGCAGCGCCTCGGTGACGCTCTCCGCGACCACCGAGGTGGCCATCGGCCGCGCCTTCGCG
Organism: Streptomyces sp.; assembly: GCA_035698655.1. Lineage (GTDB taxonomy): Bacteria > Actinomycetota > Actinomycetes > Streptomycetales > Streptomycetaceae > Streptomyces. The sequence continues at coordinate 5,100 of DASSBO010000546.1, read as the reverse complement.
GGTGTCGGCGACAACCGGGGCAGCCAGACGCAGATCCTGGCCGGCTCCAGCTCCTCCACCGTCACCGCCACGGCCACGGCGAAGTGGGCGGACGAGGGTCCGATCCCGGCTGTGACGGCCGAGAAGGACTGCGCCGAGGGCGGCGTCGACCTGAACGTCTCCAACCAGGGCGACGAGACCTTCGTCTACACGGTCAACGGCGAGCGGCACGAGCTGGCCGCCGGCAAGACCGAGACGGTCACCGTGCCGGTGAAGGAGGACGCCTCCTACTCGGTCACCGTGAAGGGCGAGAAGGGCTTCTCGCAGACCTTCTCCGGCGTGCTGGACTGCAAGACCACCACCACGACCGGTGACCAGGGCACCACGCCGCAGACCGGCGACCAGGCCCCGGCCGACGACCACGGCACGGACCTCGCCGAGACCGGTTCCAGCGGCAACAGCACGCTGATCGCGGGCATCGCGATCGCGCTGGTCGTCGTCGGCGGCGGCGCCATGCTGATCGTGCGCAAGCGCAAGCCGGCCTCCGCCGGTTCGAACGCAGGTGACTCCAAGGAGTAACCCTCGTTCTGATCCCTGAAACGGGGCGGTCCGCACTCCGCGGACCGCCCCGTTTCGGGCTTCGGCCTCCGGTGCGGCAAGATGGAAACCTCTGCCCTGCCGCGGCGGAGCCGCACCCATCCATCCTTCGATTGCCGGACGGTTTCTCTTGGCTGAGTTCATCTACACCATGCGCAAGGCGCGCAAGGCGCACGGCGACAAGGTGATCCTCGACGACGTCACCCTGAGCTTCCTGCCCGGGGCGAAGATCGGCGTCGTGGGCCCCAACGGCGCCGGCAAGTCCACGGTGCTGAAGATCATGGCCGGTCTCGAGCAGCCGTCGAACGGCGACGCCTTCATCTCGCCCGGCTACAGCGTCGGCATCCTGCTGCAGGAGCCGCCGCTGGACGAGTCCAAGACGGTCCTGGAGAACGTGCAGGACGGCGTCGCCGGCATCAAGGGCAAGCTCGACCGGTTCAACGAGATCGCCGAGCAGATGGCGACCGAGTACACCGACGAGCTCATGGAGGAGATGGGCAAGCTCCAGGAGGACCTGGACCACGCCAACGCGTGGGATCTGGACGCCCAGCTCGAGCAGGCCATGGACGCCCTGGGCTGCCCGCCCGGCGACTGGCCGGTCACCAACCTCTCCGGCGGTGAGAAGCGCCGCGTCGCGCTGTGCAAGCTGCTGCTGGAGCAGCCCGACCTGCTGCTCCTCGACGAGCCCACCAACCACCTGGACGCCGAGTCCGTGCAGTGGCTCGAGCAGCACCTCGCCAAGTACCCGGGCACCGTCATCGCCATCACCCACGACCGGTACTTCCTGGACAACGTGGCCGAGTGGATCATGGAGCTGGACCGCGGCCGTGCCGTGGGCTACGAGGGCAACTACTCCACCTACCTGGAGAAGAAGCAGGCCCGCCTGAAGGTCGAGGGCCAGAAGGACGCCAAACGCTCCAAGCGCCTCAAGGACGAGCTGGAGTGGGTCCGCTCCAACGCCAAGGGCCGGCAGGCCAAGTCCAAGTCCCGGCTCACCCGGTACGAGGAGATGGCCGCCGAGGCCGAGAAGACCCGGAAGCTGGACTTCGAGGAGATCCAGATCCCGCCGGGCCCGCGGCTGGGCGGCATCGTGGTCGAGGTCGAGAACCTGCACAAGTCCTTCGGCGACAAGGTGCTCATCGACGACCTGTCCTTCACCCTCCCGCGCAACGGCATCGTCGGCGTGATCGGCCCGAACGGCGCCGGCAAGACCACGCTGTTCAAGATGATCCAGGGCCTGGAGGAGCCGGACTCCGGCAAGATCAAGGTCGGCGAGACGGTCAAGATCTCCTACGTCGACCAGACGCGCGCCAACATCGACCCGAAGAAGACGCTGTGGGCCGTCGTCTCCGACGAGCTGGACTACATCAACGTCGGCCAGGTCGAGATGCCCTCCCGCGCCTACGTCTCCGCGTTCGGCTTCAAGGGGCCCGACCAGCAGAAGCCGGCCGGCGTCCTCTCCGGCGGCGAGCGCAACCGGCTCAACCTGGCGCTCACCCTCAAGCAGGGCGGCAACCTGCTGCTCCTCGACGAGCCGACCAACGACCTCGACGTCGAGACGCTCTCCTCCCTGGAGAACGCGCTGCTGGACTTCCCCGGCTGCGCCGTGGTCGTCTCCCACGACCGCTGGTTCCTCGACCGCATCGCCACTCACATCCTCGCCTACGAGGGCGACAGCAAGTGGTTCTGGTTCGAGGGCAACTTCGAGTCGTACGAGAAGAACAAGATCGAGCGCCTCGGCCCGGACGCCGCCCGGCCGCACCGCGCCACCTACAAGAAGCTGACCCGGGGCTGAGCGTGCGGCACACCTACTCCTGCCCCCTGCGCTGGTCGGACATGGACGCCTTCGGGCATGTCAACAACGTCGTCTTCCTCCGCTACCTGGAGGAGGCGCGGATCGACCTCATGTTCCGCCTCGCGGGGGAGCGGGAGCCGGGTGCGTTCTCCCGCGGGTCCGTCGTCGCGCGGCACGAGATCGACTACCTGCGCCCGCTGGTCCACCGGTACGCGCCGGTGACCGTCGAGACCTGGGTGACGAGGCTCGCCGCCGCCTCGGCGACCCTCGCCTACGAGGTGCGGGACGCGGAGACCGTGTACGCGCGGGCGTCCACCGTCGTGGTGCCCTACGACCTGCAGTCCCAGCGGCCGCGCCGGCTGACCGACGCGGAACGGGCCTTCCTCAAGGAGTATGTCGATGACAGCGCCACGGACACCGGCGCCGAGACCGGTCTTCGCCGACCCCGGTGAGGCCGCCGCGCTGGCGGCCTTCCTGCAGCGCCTGGTGCGCTGGGAGAAGGCCGCCGTGGTCCGGCTCCAGGCGGGCGGCGGCGTGCTCGGCGTCTTCGCCCGCCCGGCCCGGTTCGAGGTCCTCGCGGTACGGACCACGCGTCTCCTCGGCGAGGAGATCACGCTGGACGCGACCGTCTCCGCGGGCGAACTGCTCGAGGGCGTGACCGAGGCCGACGAGGCCGTCACCGTCCCCGCCGAGGTCACCGGCCCGTCGTGGGCCGGCCTGCTGCCGCCCCGCGGCGGCTGGCGGCCGGTCACGCGACGGGCGGGTGCCGAGGTGCGGCAGGCGGCCTCGGCCGTCGTCACCGAGTTCCGCGAGCGCAGCGAGGCCATGCCGCCCGACGAGCGCACCCGCAAGGCGTACGACGCCCTCGCCGACGAGGTGTGGGACCGCCCGCTGACCGGCACCCGTCTTCCGCTGCGTGCCGTGCACGCTGCCCAGGCGGTCGGCTTCCTGCAGATCGGCCCGGAGACGCCGGTCGTGCTGCACGAGGCCGGGCCCTGGCTCCGGCTGAGCACCCCGCACGGCTCCGTCCTCGTCCGGCCGCAGGGCGCGCCGCTCTCGCCGGGCGCCGGCCTGACGGTGACGCCCGTCTGACCATCGGGGTCACGATCCAGGCAGCGGCCAGACGTACGGGCCGTCCTCGGCGTCCAGCCACGCCCACTGCCCGTCGCCACGCACCGTGACGCCGTACCGCTCCCGTGCCGGGCGCCGCTCGGCGCGCCAGATCTCGTACGCGGCGCGCGGCGGCACCCGGCCGCCGGTCAGGGCGAGCAGGAAGCGGAAGGAGTCCGCGCGCTGCGCCCGCCGCGGGACACCCGTGAGCGGCACGGCGCCGGAGACCGCCGGCGGCGGGGTGCCCCGAAGGGGCACGAAGAACGCCGGCCCGTCGAGGAAGTGCCCGCTGCCACGGGCGGGCCCGGCGACCCGCAGGGCGAGCAGTCCGGTGGCGAGCGGCGTGAGGACGAGACCGCCCGGCCGGCACTGCTCGAGCCAGGCCGGCGGCACGGCCCGCACCGCGCAGGTGGCCAGGATCCGGTCGTAGGGCGCGTGCGCCGGGCAGCCCAGTGCGCCGTCGCCGGTGACGACGGACGGCCGGTACCCGGCCTCCCGCAGGTGGCTGCGCGCGGCCGTGGCGATGTCGGGGTCGTACTCGACGCTGGTCACCCGTTGCTCGCCGAGCCGCCGCGAGAGCAGCGCCGCGTTGTAGCCGGAGCCGGTGCCGATCTCCAGCACGCGCATCCCGTCCGCGACGTCCAGCGCCTGCAGCATGCGGGCCATCAGCGAGGGCTGGGACGAGGAGGAGACCAGTTCGCCGTCGCGCAGCCGGGTGGCCAGCGGCACGTCGTCGTAGACCCCGTCGTGCCACTGTGCACGGCGGGCCGGGTCCGGATCGTCGCGCCACAGCCGCCGTCCGCCGTCGTCGGGCCCGCCGCCGAGCGCGGCGAAGTAGGCCGGCACGAACACCTCGCGCGGCACCGCGGCGAACGCGTCGCGCCAGGCGGGGTCGGTCAGTCCGCCGCCCGCCACGATCTGCCGCACCAGATCGGCCGCGCCCGTCATGGCTCCACTGTGCGCCGGAACGGCGGTGCATGCAGGGATGCGCGGCCGAGACCGGAAGGAGATCTTCCGCGACTAGCCTCCCGGCATGACGACCACCGCCATATCGGCCGAAGGGCTGCGCAAGCGGTACGGGGACACGCAGGCCGTCGACGGGGTCACCCTCGAGGTCGAGCGCGGTGAGTTCTACGGGATTCTCGGACCGAACGGCGCCGGCAAGACGACCACGCTCGAGATGATCGAGGGTCTGCGGGAGCCGGACGAGGGCAAGGCCCTGCTGCTGGGCGAACCGTCCTGGCCCCGGAAACCGAAGACGCTGCACCGCATCGGCGTGCAGCTGCAGGCGTCGGCGTTCTTCGAGCGGCTGACCGCCCGCGAACAGATCCACACCTTCGCCTCGCTGTACGGGGTCTCCGGCGAGCGGGCCGACGCGATGCTGGAGCGCGTCGGCCTCACGGAGAAGGCCGGCACCCGGGAGAACAAGCTCTCCGGCGGGCAGGCGCAGCGCCTGTCGATCGCCTGCGCCCTGGTGCACGACCCGGAACTGGTCTTCCTCGACGAGCCGACCACCGGCCTGGACCCGCAGGCGCGGCGCAACCTGTGGGACCTGCTGCGGACGATCAACGAGGAGGGCCGCACGGTCGTCCTCACCACGCACTACATGGACGAGGCGG
>DASSBO010000545.1:0-9638 GCA_035698655.1 Streptomyces sp. | reverse complement strand
TCTCGCTGCCGCAGGCGGCCAGCATGACCTGCCCGTCGATGGCGGTGTGTGCCAGGACCGTGCAGTCGTAGCCGTCGATGGACGTGCGCAGCACCGAGACGGCGCTGTTGGCCGGCGCCCCGCCGATGCCGCCCCACCAGTTGCCGGGGCGGTGGGCCACGAGTCCGGTGCCGGCGGCGTCCGTCCAGTAGTACGTCACACGCCCCGGCCCCGTCTCCAGGCCGGCGACGCTGCCTGGCGCCGGGACCAGCGGGATGTTGCGTCCCTGCTGCAGGGGACCGCCCGGCTCGCTCTGGTACCAGTACAGGGCCGCCGTCGCGGCGGGGGCCAGCACCTCGACCCGGCCGTCCGAGGTCGCCACCGCGGCAGCACCGTCGACGAGCTGACTTCCCTTCAGGTCCGCCCAGGCCTGCCACTTGCCGTTGGGCGCCTCGCGACGCATCATCAGGCCCCGGCCGGCGTTGCGCACGAAGACGTGCACGATCCCGTCGGAGTTGACGGCGCCGGTCGGCACGCCGAGCTGTGCGCCCTTCACCGGGTCACGGTGCGGGTTGCCGAGCGAGCGCCACTCGGTGGCCGGGCGCCCGGTCTGGTACTGGGTCGCGTGCACGAGGTCGACCTTCGTTTTGCCGTCGGCCTGCGGTATCTCCCGGCGGCCGAGGAAGTGCACGTAGGTGTTGGCGCCCTGCACCACGGACAGGTGGGTCAGACGCGGCGCGGGGAAATGGTCAGGCCGTGACCAGTCGGGGCCGCCGGGCCGCAGCTCGGTCCAGCGCACGAGGTGGCCGTCGGCGAGCGCATACGCCGTGAGCCGCCCGTCCTTGCCGAGCACGAGCCACCGGCCGGCCGGCACGCCGGTCGCCGCAGACACCGAGGCCTCCGGTCCCGGGTGAGCAGGGCCGGGTCTGCGCGCCGGGCGCCCTCGTCTTCTCGGCATGAACCTCGCCACCCTCCGTCACCGAAACCCCCCAACCTCAGCGCGGGAGAGATACATCCTTCACATCATAGTGTCGGGATTCCGGGCGGCGTTTCGCGCCGTGGTGACCTGCGCGCGGCCTGGGTAGGGGGCCACTATGGAAGGGCCACGGGAGGAGGGTTTCGCGTGAGCGCAGACGAGCCCGTCCCGCCGCCTCCCGGCAGGCGGGGGCCGACGGCCGCGTCCGGCGGCCTGCTCGACCTGCTCAACGTGGCGGCCGTCCTGCTGGACGCCGAGGGCAGGATCCAGCTGTGGAGCCCGCAGGCCGAGGAGGTCTTCGGGTACACCGCCGCGGAGGCGCTGGGCCGGCACGCCGGGCCGCTGGTCGTCAACGAAGAGCACATGAGCTTCGTCCTGGAACTCTTCGACCACGTGATGTCCGGCAAGGGCAACTGGGCGGGCGTCTTCCCCATCCGGCACCGGGACGGCACCACCCGGATGGTGGAGTTCCGCAACATGCGATTGCAGGACGCGGAGGGCCGCTACTACGCGCTGGGCCTGTGCAGCCGCCAGTCGACGCTGCGGCAGGTGGAGCGGGACCTGGCGCTGTCCACCCGGCTGGTGTCCCAGTCGCCGATCGGGCTGGCCGTCCTGGACCGCGACCTGCGGTACGTCACGGTCAACCCGGCCGAGGAGCAGCTCACGGGCGTGTCGGCCGCCGACCACGTCGGCAAGTGCGTGGAGGAGGTGCTGCCGTTCCTGGACACCGAGAGCTACGGCTCGGCCGCCATCGAGGTGCTGCGCACGGGGGTGCCGGTCCTGGACCGGTACACCGTGGGCCGGATCCCCGGTGATCCGGGCGGTGAGCACGCCTGGTCGGTCTCGTTCTACCGGCTCGAGGCGCCCAGCGGTGAGGTGCTGGGCGTGGCGACGTCCTCCGTCGACGTCACCGACCGGCACCGCGCGGTCCAGGAGCACCGGCGCACGGCGCTCGCGCTGCAGCGCAGCCTGCTGCCGTCTCCCCCGCCGCCGCGCCCCGGGCTGACCGTGGCGGCCCGCTACCAGCCGGCCGAGGAGGCGCACGAGGTCGGCGGCGACTGGTTCGACGTCCTCGGTCTCCCCGACGACAAGACCGCGCTGGTGGTGGGCGACGTCATGGGCAACGGCATCAACGCCGCGGCCATGATGGGCCAGCTGCGCACCGCGACGCGGACGCTGGCCCACCTCGACCTCGCGCCGGCCTCGATCCTGGAGCATCTGGACCAGATCACCGACGATCTGGACCCCTCGATCGCGACCTGCGTGTTCGCCGTCTACGACCCGCACCGCGCCCGGTGCCACCTGTCCCTGGCCGGCCACCTGCCGCCGGCGCTGCTGCGCGCCGACGGGAGTGCGGAGCTGCTCGACCTGCCCACCGGATCGCCGCTGGGCGTCGGCGAGGGCGGCTTCCGCACCACGACGCTGCCGATGGGCCCGGGCGACCAGCTCCTGCTGTACACCGACGGCCTGGTCGAGACCCGGGACCAGCCGATCGACGACCGGATGGCCCTGCTGCTGGGGCTGCTGGACGATCCCCGCCGGCCGCTGGAGGAGACCTGCGACCTGCTGCTGGAGTCACTGCGGCATCCGGGCGTGCACGACGACGTGGCGCTGCTGCTGGCGTGCACCGATCCGCCGGGCGGGAAGGAGTCCGCATGAGCGACGTGCCCCGCATCCCGCCGGGCGGCACCGGGCAGGCGGCCGGGCTGCTGCGCGCCCTGTTCTCGCAGGACCGGGTCGCCTGGTCGCTGCACGACACGGACCTGCGCGTGGTGCGGGCGAACGCCGCGTTCGAGGTGCTGCGGCCGGGCGGCGCCCAGGGCGTCGACTGGTTCCTCGGGCTGCCGGCGACGGCCGGTGACGAGACGGTCGGTGACCGGCTGCGCCAGACCCTGCACAGCGGCGTGCCGGTCGTCGACGCCGTGCACCTGCTGACGCCCGGGGAAGGAGATGCCGACGGGGACACGGGCGGGCACGACAGAACGCTGTCGCTGTCCTGCTACCCGATGCACGAGGCCGACGGCACACCGGCCGGCGTGGCCGTCTCCACGCACGACGTGACCGAGCGGCGCCGGGCCCAGCGCCGGCTGAACGCCCTGTACCGCGGTGCGGTGGGCATCGGCGGCTCCCTCGACGTGGTGCCCAGCGCCCGCGAGCTCGCCGACTCCCTGGTGCCGGCACTGGGTGACCTGGCGAGCGTGGAGATGTTCGACGCGGTGCTGCAGGGCCGGGAGCCGGAGCCGGGCGTCCTGGATCCGGAGCGGGTCCGGCCGCGCCGGGGGGCCGTCAGAAGCGTCGACGGCGTCTGGCCTGCCGGGCTGGTGCAGGTCGGTGAGACGTTCCCGCCGATTCCGTACCGGCCGGAGTTCGCTCCCACCGCCGTGGGCGGCATGTCGATCATCTCGGACCCCGAGCGGGTCCACCGGGTGCTGGGCCACGATCCGCATCTGATCGAGAAGATGGTGCCGGACGGGATGCGGACCTCGATGGGCGCGCCGCTGTACCGGCACGGCACCGCCTTCGGCTATGCCCTGGTGTGGCGCACGCACAACCCGATGCCGTTCGACGAGGAGGACGTCGAGGTGTTCGAGGAGCTGTGCACGCGGACCACGCAGGCCGTCGAGAACGCGCTGCGCTACACCCGCGAGCACTCCACTGCCCTGGTGCTGCAGCGCAGCCTGCTGCCGCCGGCGTCGACGGAGAGTTCCGCCGCGGAGACTGCAGGAACGTATCTGCCGACCAGTGGCACGACGAGCGTCGGCGGCGACTGGTTCGACGCGTTCGGCATGTCCTCGCTCCGGCTCGGGCTCGTCGTCGGCGACGTGATCGGACACGGCCTGCAGGCCACGGCCACGATGGCGCGGCTGCGGACGGCCGTGCAGACCCTCGCCGACCTGGATCTGGGCCCGGACGAGCTGCTGGCCCGGCTGGACGACCTGGTGCGGCGGATGTCCGAGGAGTCCGAGGAACCGGACATCGTCGGCGCCTCCTGCCTGTTCGCCGTCTACGACCCGGTCTCGCGCAGCTGCCAGCTGGCCAGTGCCGGGCATCCGCCGCCCGCGACGGTGCTGCCGGACGGGACCTCGTCGCTGGTGGACGTCACGCCGGGCCCGCCGCTGGGCGTCGGCGACTACCTGTTCGAGCCGGCGACCGTGCAGCTGCCGCCCGGCAGCGTGCTGGCCCTGTACTCCAACGGGCTCGTGCGCCGCGACCGCGACCCGGACGGCGCCACGCCGCAGTTCCTGCACGACCTCGCCGCGCTGAGCGACGCCGGGCGGCCGCTGGCGGAGATCGGGGCGGAGGTGGTGGCACGCCGGGATCCGGCCGGGCAGCCGGAGGACGACGTCACGCTGCTGCTGGCCCGCACCCGCGCGGTCGCCCCGCAGAACACCGCCTGCTGGGAATTCGAGGCCGATCCGGCCGCCGTGGCGGACGCGCGGGCGGCGACCACCACGCTGCTGGCTCAGTGGGAGCTGGACGAGCTGGCGTTCACCACCGAGCTGATCGTCAGCGAGCTGGTCACGAACGCGGTGCGCTACGGCGGCGGGCCGATCACCGTGCGCCTCATCCGGGACCGGGTGCTGGTCTGCGAGGTCTCCGACCCCAGCAGCACCCAGCCCAGGCTGCGCCGCGCGCTCGGCACGGACGAGGGCGGCCGCGGCCTGTTCCTCGTCGCCCAGCTGACCGCACGCTGGGGCAGCCGCTACGGGCTGCGCGGCAAGACGATCTGGACGGAACAGCCGCTCGCGGCCGCGTGACGCTCAGCCGGTCACACCGTCGGCGTCACAGCCCGGCGACCGCGGCCTCCGCGACGCTCTGGTCCTGCTCACCGGTGCCGCCGCTCACGCCGACGCCGCCGACGACCTGACCGTCGCGCCGCAGCGGGACACCGCCGGCGAAGATCATCACGCGGCCGCCGTTGGAGCCGTGGATCCCGAAGAACTGCTGCCCCGGAGCGGCGTTCTCGGCGAGATCCCGGGTGGCGGTGTCGAAGGCCCGCGCGGTGAAGGCCTTGTTGATGGAGATGTCGACGCTGCCGATCCACGCACCGTCCATCCGGATGTGGGCGACCAGGTTGCCGCCGTGGTCGACGACGGCGATGTTGGACGGCTGCCCGTTCTCCTGCGCCTTCTTCTCGCCCGCCTCGATGATGCGGCGGGCCTCCGCGAGGGTGATCGTCTCGACGCTGGTCATGTCTCCAGGCTTCCCGCACGGGACGAACCTGTCAAAAGGGACGGAGCGATCGGCGCTCACCCGGCTCAGTCGTCGGTACCGGTCCGGGCCAGCCATCCGAGGGCGGCCACCACCAGCGTCTGCACCCCGGTGTCCAGGGTGGGCTGCACGACCGGGGCGAAGCGGGCGCTGTGGTTGACCGGGACGTCCTGCTCGAGCGTGCCCTTCTTCTGCGCCGCGCGGTAGAGCTCGGCGTCGGCCGCCCCGACGCCCCAGTAGGTGTACGGGACGCCCAGGCCGTTCGGGATGTCGCTGAAGTCCTCGCTGGCGGTCTGCAGCGGGAGGGTGACCGCCCGGTCGCCGAAGTACCCGGCGAACGCCGAGGCGACCCGCTCGGTGACGTCCTGGTCGTTGACCGTGGGCGGCAGGTGGCCGGACACGGTGAACTCCGGCTCGCGGGGCGCCCGGGAGGCGTCGCACTCGGCCTTGACGATGCGCCGCACGGCGTCCAGGATCCGGTTGCGGGTGGTCTCGTCGTAGGTGCGCACGTTCAGCTCGATCGTGGCGGACTCCGGGATGACGTTCGCCGTCGTGCCGGCCCGCACCGACCCCACCGACACCACGGCGGGCGTGGTGGGCGCGAGCTCGCGGGAGACGATCGTCTGCAGCCGCACCACGATCATCGCCGCCATGACCACCGGGTCGACCGTGGCCTGCGGTGCGGAGCCGTGGCCGCCGCGGCCGTACACCGTGACGCTGACGTTGTCCCGGGAGGAGAGCACCGAACCGGACCGGGTGCCGACCTGCCCGGCCGGAAACGGCAGCACGTGCTGGGCCAGGGCCACGTCCGGCTCGGGGACCAGGCGGGCCAGCCCGTCGTCGATCATCCGCCGCGCCCCGTCCCCCACCTCCTCGGCGGGCTGGAAGACCACGACCAGCGTGCCCTGCCACACCTCCCGGGCGCCGGCCAGCAGCCGGGCGGCGCCGAGCAGGCACACGACGTGCATGTCGTGCCCGCAGGCGTGGGCGACCGGCACCGTCTCGCCGGCGTCACCGTGCGCGGTCTCGGCGCTTGCGTAGGGCAGCCCGGTCGCCTCCTTGACGGGGAGGGCGTCCATGTCGGCGCGCAACAGCACGACCGGGCCGTCCCCGTCGCCCAGCACCCCGACCACGCCGGTGCCGCCGATCCCCTCGTGCACCCGGAAGCCCGCCTCCCCCAGCACCGCGGCCGCCTCGGCGGCAGTGTGGTGCTCCTGGTGTCCGAGCTCGGGGTGGGAGTGCAGCTGCCGGTAGCAGGACTCCAGGTCGGAGCGGATGCCGTCGAGTCCCTTCAGCACGGCGTCGGCGGCCGCACGGCCAGGTTCGTGGGACATCGCGGAACTCCTCGCTGGTGAAAACGCCCGGTCACCAACTCACCACACGCCGGGCCCGCCCGCACATCGGCGTGGACTACAGTGCGGGTGGGCCGTGACTGGCGCTGAGGTGGAGCACCACCGTGGAGCGGCCCGGCGGAGGACGCCGAGAAGCCGTGCGCCTGGGCGAGTGGTCGACGACGCCTGGGAGGGCGCACATGTCCCCGACGAACGCAACCGGCACCGCCCGCCTCATGGACGGCGCCGGACTCGCCGCGCAACTGCTGCAGGAGACCGCGGCCCGTGCCGCCGAGATCTCCCGGCGAACAGGGGTCACGCCCTGCCTGGCGACGGTCATCGTCGGCGAGGACCCGGCCTCGGTCACCTACGTGCGCATGAAGCAGCGGCGCTGCGCCAAGGCCGGCATCGCCTCACGCCACGTGGGACTGCCGGCCGCCACCACGACCGCCGAGCTGGTCGAGACCCTCACCGGGCTCTCCCGTGACCCCGCAGTGCACGGCATCCTGCTGCAGCACCCGGCCGGCCCGCACATCGACGAGCGTGCGGCGTTCGAGGCCATCGCACCGGAGAAGGACGTCGACGGCGTCACGATGCACTCCTTCGCCGCGATGAGCTTCGGACTGCCCGGCTTCGTCTCGTGCACGCCGGGCGGCATCATGCGGCTGCTGGACGCCTACGAGGTCGAGCTCTCCGGCAAGCAGGCCGTGGTCGTCGGGCGCAGCGCGATCCTCGGCAAGCCGGCCGGCATGCTGCTCCTCGCCCGCGACGCGACGGTCACCTACTGCCACTCGCGCACCGCCGACCTGTCCGCCGCCGTGCGGGAGGCGGACGTCGTCGTGGCCGCCGTGGGCCGTCCGGAACTCGTGCGCGGGGTGGACGTCAAACCGGGTGCGGTGGTGCTCGACGCCGGGTACAACCCGGGCAACGTCGGCGACGTGGAGTTCGAGGCGGCCCGCGAGCGGGCGAGCCTGATCACGCCGGTCCCCGGCGGGGTGGGTCCGATGACGATCGCCGTCCTGCTGTCCCAGACGGTGGACGCGGCCGGGCGGCAGCTCGGCGTGTGACGCCGGCAGCCCTCGTTCTCACGCCTCGGCGGCGGCCGGTGGTGCGTCCTCGGCAGGCGGGATACGGGCCAGGGCGAACACTCCGGCCACGATCAGGGCGATGCCCGCCAACTCGGGCAGCAGCCACCAGCCGGTGCGGATGTGCTCCTCGTAGACGATGACGCCCAGGATCATGCTCACCGTCGCGTCGCCGAGGGTGAGGGCGGGTTGCGAGGCCACCAGCGGGCCGGCCTGCATCGCGTTCGACAGCAGGAACACCGCGCCGACGCCCACCGCGCCGAACGCGTAGGTCTGCCAGGCGGTGAGGAAGCCCACCAGCCCGAAGTCGCCCAGGATGTGCATGGAGGTCTTCATCAGCCCGGCGGTCAGCGCGTAGCTGACGGCCGCCGCCGTCCCCAGCAGCGCGGCGCGTGCCTTGCCCACCGGGCGTTTCAGCGCGCTCAGCGCCAGCGCGGCGACCACCGCGGCGCACCCGGCCAGCACCGGCAGCCACCGGTCGATCTCCACGTGGCTGCGGTTGCCGTCCGGCGACGCCGCAACGAACGCCACACCGAGCCCGGCGACCACTCCCGCCACGGCGAGCCAGCCCAGGCCGGGGAGGCGCTGCCGGGTCAGCACGGAGGCGACGATCAGGGTGAACGGCAGTTCCAGGACGAACAGCGGCTGGACGAGCGTGAGCGGGCCCGTCGCCAGGGCCAGCGCCTGGCACACCCCGGCGACGACCACGGCGAGGATCCCGCCGACCCAGACAGGCCGGCGCAGCAGGTCCAGCATCAGACCGGCACGGAACCCTTGCGAGCTCGGCACGCTCAGCGCCGCGCGGCGCTGCAGCACGGTCGCGAAGGCGTTGCTGAGCGCGGCGGCCAGCGCGAAGAGGACCGGCAGCAGAAAACGCATCCGTGGTCTCGCCTCCCGGCGCGGAGCCGCGACGGGGCCCCGCACCTGCCATCGTGACCACGCGGGCCCGCCCCCGCATCCGCGCAACGCGCGACGCGCGTCGGTTCAGGCGTGCCGGGTGCCGAAGCGGGCCAGGTAGTGCCACACGCGCTTGACCGCCTGCGGGTCGTGGCGGCCGGTCCGGGCCGCGTCACCGATGACGCGCGGGTCGAGGCGGCCGTCGCGGGCGATCCGCGCCCCCAGGTCGACGTACGCCCGGCCCCGGTAGTCGGGATACCGGCGCATGTCCTCGACGCTGAGCCGGAACCCGTCGTGCCACTCGACCGGGCACGGCAGCCGGGCCGCTGCCGCCGCCACGCCGGTCCCCCGGTAGCACGGGTCGAGGACGAGGGCTTCGACGTCCCGGTCGAGCCGGACCTGACCGTGCACCTGCGCCTCGATGTAGTCGTCGAGCGCGTCTGCCGCGTCGGCCGTGGCAAGCGGGATCAGGCCCATGCGGTCCGCCGTGCCGAAGTCGGCCGGCTCCAGGACGCTGTCCGGATAACAGAAAGTGGCGCGCGTCAGGGCCTCGGCGGTGAGGCGGAAGTGCGCGGAGCCGAAGCGCGGTGCGGCGCCGACGGGCTTGCGCCGGAAGTTCAGCGCGCCGTAGACGGGCCGCTCGTGCGGCGGCGCCTCGTCGTAGGCACGGCCGAAGATCCGGCTCTCCCAGCGCCACCGGTCGCCGCCGGGGTGAGCGGTCAGGCCGCCGTTGCTGATGCCGGTCACGAACTGGGAGGTGTAGACGCCCTGCTGTGCCAAGGCGTCCAGCACCGAGGTGCTGCCGGCCCGGCGGTCCGGGTGGAAGTTGAGCGTCACCCGCAAGCCGGGCTCGAGCGGCGGCCCGTCGGCCAGTGCCGCGACGTGCGACATGGCCCGCCGCCGGGTCGTGGCCGCCGCCCGGACGGCGTCCGTGCTCATGCGCCGGTCTCCTCTCGTGTGGGGGACAGGAAGTCCGTGACGGTGCGGCGGAAGAGGGCCGGGTCGTCCAGCCACGGGTAGTGGCCCGCACCGGGCTGCACGGACAACTCCGCGCCGGGCAGCAGGTCCGCGACCGTCGCGGCGACGCGGGGCAGCGGGCCGCCGTCCAGGCCCCCGGCCAGCACGAGCACCGGCGCGCCGAGGGCGGCGAGCGCCGCC
>DASSBO010000544.1:0-2479 GCA_035698655.1 Streptomyces sp. | reverse complement strand
CGCCCGCCGCAGGTCGTGCTGTCCGCGCTGGGCGAGGCCGCGGTGGCCACCGGCGCGCTGCGGCTCGCCCTGGACCGCGCCGAAGAGGAGCTGTTCGCCCTGGAGCCGCCAGGCTTGTCCTGACCTGGACGGCCTGCCGCTCAGGCGGCAGGCAGCGACATCTCGGGGCCGTCGGAGAAGGTGAGGCGGCAGGTGTCGGCACGGTAGGTGGCCACGGCGACGGCTGCCGTGCGGTTCCCAGCGGTGTACCGGGTCGTGACGACCAGGACGGGGGCGCCGGGCAGCCGGTCGAGCATGCGGGCGTCGTCCGCACGCGCCGAGCCCAGCTCGACGGCCCGGTCCTGGCTCTCCAGCGTCAGCCGGTGCAGCTCGCGCAGCACGGAGCGGGCCAGTTCCTCGCCGTCCGCATCCGGCTCGGGGGCCAGGTCCGGGACGGTGACGGCCGGGACGTAGAGGAGCTCGGTGGCGACCGCCTGCCCGTGGGTGTTGCGGGTGCGGCGCAGGACGTGCACGGGCTGGTCCGTCTCGAGGGCGAGCAGCCGGCGTACGGCGGCCGGCGGTTCGGCGTCCTCGCAGCTCTCGGTGCGCCAGACGTCGTCAGGCGCACCCGGCCAGCTGTTCCGCCGCGGCTCGAGGTCGACGCCGACCCGGGGCGGAGCGACGGTGGTGCCTACCCCGCGGCGGCGCTGCAGCCTGCCCTCCAGCTCGAGCTGCTCGAGGGCCTGACGGAGCGTTGCGCGGGCGACGCCGAACCGCGCGGCCAGTTCCCGCTCGTTGGGCAGGATCTGACCGACGGCGAACTCCGTCTCCAGCGCGTCGGAGAGCACGCTCTTGAGATGCCAGTACTTCGGCTCCGGTGCCGTCTGGAGCTGCGTCGTCCCCACCCTTGCCTCCGCGTGGCCGCCCCCCGCACGTGAGCGAGGGGGTATTTATGAAAGGTTGTTGCGTATGCCTGTGACAGTAGGGTCGCGCTGCACTTTGGTCAAGACCAATAGACCGCGCCGGACCGGGCGGGTACGGTGATCGATCATCGATCGCGAGTCTGAAGGAGCCGGCTGTGGACAGGGACACCGAACGGCGCGTCACGATCGTCACGGGTGCCGGCCGCGGCATCGGCGCGGCGACGGCGCTGCGGCTCGCACGCGAGGGGCACAGCATCGGCATCGGGTACGAACGGGCGCACGACGCCGCCGAGGCGACGGCCGAGGCCGTGCGCGCCCAGGGGGTCGACGCGGTGGTGGTGCAGCTGGACACCAGCGTCGAAGAACAGGTCGACGCGCTGTTCCGCACCGTCCGGGACCGGCTCGGCCCGGTGACGGGGCTCGTCGCGAACGCCGGGGTGACCGGGCCGCTGGGCGCCTTCACCGAGACCTCGCCGGAGGTGATGCGCCGCGTGGTCGAGGTGAACGTGACCGGGACGCTGTTGTGCGCGCGGCGGGCCGCACTGGAGATGTCCAGGCGGCACGGCGGGCAGGGCGGCGCCATCGTGAGCGTCTCCTCCAGCGCGGCGACGCTGGGCAGCCCGGGCGAGTACGTGCACTATGCGGCGTCCAAGGCGGCGATCGACGCGATGACCGTCGGCCTGGCCAAGGAACTCGGCCCGGAGGGCGTGCGGGTGAACTGCGTGCAGCCGGGCTCGGTGCTCACCGGAATGCACGCCGCCATGGGCGACCCGGACCGGGCGTGGAAGAAGGCCGGGATCACGCCGATGCGCCGGCCGGGAGAGCCTCAGGAGATCGCCGCGGCGGTGGCCTGGCTGCTGTCCGCCGAGGCCTCGTACACCAGCGGCGCCGTGCTGCGGGTCGCCGGCGGCCTGTGACCCGGGGGCGCACCCGGTGCGGTACCGGTCGGTAACACCTCTTCCCTCCGGGGCGCGTTGCTGACATCGTGTCCAGCAACACCGCCCGTTCCCCACCGCCCGGCACGAGGAGGAGTCCGACGATGCACGTCGCCTCACCGCACCCGCCCGTCCCCGTCTCGCACGAGAAGGTGCACGTCACCACGGCCGGCCGGGCGCCGGTGGAGGTGGTCTACGAACGCCGGGGTGCGGGCGAACCGATGGTGCTGCTGCACGGGATCGGACACCACTGGCAGGCCTGGGAGCCGGTGCTGGGCGTGCTGGCCGCCTCGCACGAGGTGGTGGCGCTCGACCTGCCCGGTTTCGGCGCCTCCCCCGCGCTGCCCGGGGACTACTCCCACGACCTGTCCGAGGTCGTGCCGCTGCTGGCCGAGACGCTGCGGGCCCTGGGGCTTCGGCGGCCGCACCTGGTGGGCAACTCCCTGGGCGGCCTGCTCGCCCTCGAACTGGGTGAGGCGGGCCACGCCCGCACGGTCACGGCGCTGTCCCCGGCCGGGTTCTGGACCGAGCCCGAACGCCGGTACGCCTTCGGCGTGCTGCGCGGGATGCGGTCGGCGGCCCGTGCCATGCCCGACGCCCTGGTGCGCCGCCTGGCCCGCTCGGCCACCGGCCGTGCGGCGC
>DASSBO010000543.1:0-2677 GCA_035698655.1 Streptomyces sp. | reverse complement strand
CGGCAGCTTCACCCCCGGAACCCCGGAGTGGGAGGAGGCCCGCGGCGGGCTGTGCGTCACCGCCACCGAGATCGCCGCGGTCGTCGGGCTGTCCCCGTGGCAGTCCCGCTTCTCCCTGTGGCACAAGAAGGCCGGCCTGCCCTCCCCGCCGTTCCAGTCCAACCCGGCCATGGAATGGGGCAACCGGCTCGAGCCCGCCGTCGCCCAGAAGTGGGCCGAGGTGAACGAGGCGGCCGCCGTCTCGGAGGCCGGCACCTGGCGGCACGCCGACCGCGAGTGGCAGCGCGCCACCCCCGACCGGCTCGTCTGCGGCACCGACGGCGCCTGGTCCCTGCTGGAGGTGAAGACCTCCCCGATGGGCGACGGCTGGGAGCACGGCCTGCCCGTCTACTACCAGACCCAGATCCAGTGGCAGCTCGACACGCTCGGCCTCACCCGATGCCACGTCGCCCTGCTCGTCTCCGGCCACGACTACCGCGAATTCACCGTCGAGTACGCCCCCGACGACGCCCGCCTCCTGCGCGACGCCGCCCAGCGGTTCCTGGCCGACGTCCGCGGCGGCGTGCGGCCGCCCATCGACGACTCCGACGCCACCTACCAGACCGTGCGCCACCAGGCCGCCGGCCGCGAAGACATCGACGTCGAGATCCCCGCCGACATCGCCGCCCGCTACCAGGCCGCCGGCGCCGACGCCAAAGCCGCCGAAGCCGCCAAGCGGCAGGCCGCCGCCCAGGTCCTCGACCTCATCGGCACCGGCTACCGAGCCACCTGCGACGGGCGCCGCATCGCCTACCGCACCACCAACCCGGACGGCACCACAAAAGCCCTCCAGCCCTACAAGGAGCACGCCGCATGAGCGACATCAGCAAGGCTGTAGCCACCCGCGACAACGGGCCTGCCGCACAGCTCACCGCCTACCGCGACGAGTACGCCGCACTCGTCCCCTCCCACATCAACGCCGACCAGTGGCTGCGCCTCGCCGTCGGAGCCATCCGCGGCGACAAGGACCTCATGGAGGCCGCGCAGACCGACGTCGGCGTGTTCCTCCGCGAGATGAAGACCGCCGCCCGACTGGGCCTGGAGCCCGGAACCGAGCAGTTCTACCTCACCCCGCGCAAGAGCAAGGCCCACGACTACCGAAAGATCATCAAGGGGATCGTCGGCTACCAGGGCATCGTCGAACTCATCTACCGGGCCGGGGCCGTCTCCTCCGTCATCGTCGAGACCGTCCGCCAGCGTGACGCCTTCCGCTACACGCCTGGCCGCGACGAGCGCCCCATCCACGAGATCGACTGGTTCAGCGGCGACCGCGGCGACCTCGTCGGCGTGTACGCCTACGCCGTCATGAAGGACGGCGCCACCTCGAAGGTCGTCGTCCTCAACCGATCGCAGGTCATGGACGCCAAGGACAAGTCCGACGGCAAGGACTCGCAGTACTCGCCCTGGAGCACCAACGAGGAAGCGATGTGGCTGAAGACAGCCGTGCGCCGCCTCGCCAAGTGGGTCCCGACGTCCGCCGAGTACATGCGCGAGCAGATGCGGGCCGCGAAGGAAGTCGCCGCCGAGGAGCCCGCCACGAGTCTCCCGCCGATGCCCGAAAGCCCCCTCGACCAGGTCGACCCCGACACCGGCGAAGTCCTCGAAGGCGAGCTCGTCGACGACGACCCCCACGCCTGACCGGCTCCCCACCACACACCCGCAGGAGGCACCATGCCGCGCATCACCGTCGCCGAGCGCATCGCCGACGCGCTCAAGGACCGCACCCTCGACGAGATCCTCAAGTCCTCCGAGTGGGACCAGCACATCGTCGAGCAGGCCGTGTTCCACATCGGACTCGACCGCGACGAGTTCGACTGCAACCAGCTCCGGGAGCTGCTCCCCGAACAGGGCCACGGCTTCCTCGGCGCGGCCATCAACGGCATGCGGATGGCCGGCCTCATCGAGCACACCGGCCGCATGGTGCCGTCCACCTCCGGGCCCACCCACGGCCACCGCATATCGGTCTGGCGACTGACCCTCAAGGGCCACCTGGTCGCCCAGGCCCGCCACAACGAGCAGACCAAGGCCGCCGCGTGACCGCCCGCGTGCTCGTGACCGCCGTCGCCGCGTGCAGCGCCTTCTGGGCGCTCATGGTCGCCGTCTTCGGCTGGTGGGCCGTCGTGACCATCACCGCCATCGCGGCGGCGCTCATCGCCTACATCGCCGTCGCCCGCAGCCTGCGGCCGCCCCTCCCGCAGCGCCAGCCCGGCGCCGCCCTGGAGGCAGCCGAGGACGCCGTCGACAAGCTGCGCGACCGCATCGCCGAACAGCCCCGGCCCGGCACCGACCAGACCGCCCTGGCCGCCTGCCGCGCCATCTGGAACACCCCGCAGCACACCCACCCGCACCGGAAGGAGAACTAACCGCCATGACACGCCCAGCACGCGACCTCCCCGACCACGGCACCCTGTCCCGCCACAAGCACTACGGCTGCAACTGCCAGCGCTGCCGCGACAACTACCGCGCCTACGAGAACCGCCGCAGCCGTCTCATCGGCTACGGCACCTGGCGGCCCCTCGTCGACGTCCGGCCCGTCCGCGAGCACGTCGCCGCCCTCGTCGCATCCGGCTACACCATCCAGACCGTGGCTGACGCCGCAGGCATCGACCGCACCGTCGTCAGCCGCGTCCTGTACTAC
>DASSBO010000542.1:0-7470 GCA_035698655.1 Streptomyces sp. | reverse complement strand
CGAAGCGGGCGTGCTCCTCGACGCTGGAGGCGATCGCGTCCGCGAGGAGGGTGTGGCCGCGCACGACGCCGACGCCGGTCTCGTCGCAGGAGGTCTCGATGCCGAGTACCAGCGGTTCGTCAGCCATGGGCGATGGTTCCTCGGTTTCCGTGGGTTCCGTGTTCGTGCGGTGATGCCGCGTCGCGGCGCATGACGAGGGCGTCGACGTTGCCGGGCTGGTAGTAGCCGCGGCGGACACCGATCGGCGCGAAGCCGTACCGCTCGTACAGGCGCTGGGCGCGCAGGTTGTCGACGCGGACCTCGAGCAGCACCTCGTGGCACTGGAAGGCCGTCGAGGCGGCGAGGAGTTCGGTCAGGAGCCGGGCACCGAGGCCGGTGCCCTGGTGGGAGGGGAGGACGCCGATGGTCTGCACGTCGCCGGTGCCGTCGACGGCGGCGAGACCGCCGTAGCCGACGAGCCGTCCGTCCGCCGGTTCCGCGGCGACGAGGTAGCGGCGGGTGGCGTGCGGGCCGCGGGCGTGGGCCAGTTCGGACCAGAACATGCCCGCCGACCAGGCGTCCTCCGGGAAGAGCGCCGCTTCGAGGCCGAGCACCGGCTCGATGTCCCACCAGCGCATCTCGCGGATCTGCGGCAGCTGCACGTCGGTGAGGCCGCTCACCGTGGCGTGACCACCTTGTAGTTGGCCGGGACCTGGGCGTCCGGGCGGCGCAGGTACAGGGGGCGGGGCGGCAGGAAGCCGGCGCGCGCGTCCGGGCCCGCGGCCAGCCGCTCCGCGGCGAGGGCAGCGAGGGCGGCCGCCGACTGGTGGGCGGGCAGGTCGGTGCGGACCTGCCCGAAGGCCGTCTCGTAGAGCTGGGCGCCGGCGCCGACGGCCGGCAGGCCCGCGACGTCGGCGGGCAGCTCGGCGGGACGGTCCACGGCGGGCTCGCCGAGGCGGGTGCGGGCGTCGGCGTAGCGGGCCCAGTACACCTCCTTGCGGCGGGCGTCGGTGGCCACGACGAAGGGGGCGTCCAGGCCGGCGGCGTAGGCGATGCCGTCGAGGGTGCACAGGCCGTGCACGGGGATGCCGTGGGCGGAGCCGAAGACCTGGGCGGTGACCAGGCCGACGCGCAGGCCCGTGTAGGGGCCGGGGCCGACGCCGACGACGAGGCCCGTCACCTCGGGCAGCTCCACGCCCGCCTCGCGCAGCACCCGGTCGACGGACGGGAGCAGCAGCTCGCCGTGCCGGCGGGCGTCGACCTCGGCCGTCTCGGCGAGGACGTGCGCGCCGTCGTGGAGGGCGACGGTGACGGCGGGGGTGGCGGTATCGAAGGCGAGCAGCAGCACCCCACCAGCCTACGGCTGGTGGAGAGCGCGCCGTTCCCGGGTGGGCGCCCGCCCGGGCGGCGCGGGCCGCGCGTCCTCGCGGCGACGGCCGCTGCGGCACCGCTCGGGGACGGCCCCGCGCAGGTGGGCTGTCGGCTGCTCGGGCGACGGGGCGCGGACGGGCCGCCGGTGGCGCACGTGTGTCCACGTCGTCATCCGGAGTGCTGCTAACGTCGGGCGTTCCGGGGGCGGAAGATCGCGCAGAGAGGGCGGCGAGACGGTGGCACGCAGCAGCGGTGGCAGCGCGGGAGCGGTCGTGACCGGACTGGTCGCCGCGGCGCTGGCCGTCCTCGGGTTCTTCGCCTACCAGGCGGCGGCCGCGCCGGACCGCGTCGACCGCGGCGGCGCCGCGCACGCGCACGGCGGGCCGGGCGAGCCGTCGACGTCACCCTCCCCGAAGCCGTCCGAGTCGGCGACGCCGCAGCGGCGGGTGCTGCCCGACCACTCGGGCACCGGCCGCCGCGTCGTCTACGCGCTGCAGCGGCAGCGGGTGTGGCTGGTCGGCACGGACGGCGAGGTGCAGCGCAGCTACGAGGTGTGGCCGAGCACCGTCGATCCCGCGCCGGGCGCCTACACCGTCACCTCTCGGTCCGCGCAGGTCACCGGGTCGGACGGGGAGCCGGTGGAGCACGTCGTGCGGTTCACCAGCGTGCAGGGGACGACGATCGGGTTCAGCGCCGCGCTGGACGGGTCGGCGCCCGACCTGGACCCGGCGAAGCGGACCGGCGGCGTGCGGGAGAAGCGGGACGACGGCACGGCCATGTGGAAGTTCGCGGAGACCGGCACGAAGGTCGTCGTCGTTCCCTGACCTTCACTCTCGGCGTTCAGGCCGCGCGGCGCTCCGGGCGGCCGTCCGGCTCGGG
Organism: Streptomyces sp.; assembly: GCA_035698655.1. Lineage (GTDB taxonomy): Bacteria > Actinomycetota > Actinomycetes > Streptomycetales > Streptomycetaceae > Streptomyces. The sequence continues at coordinate 5,241 of DASSBO010000542.1, read as the reverse complement.
CGCGTCGTCCTCGGGCCGCGTGTCGGCCGGGGACTCCTCGGGCGGGGTGGAGACGGCGTCGGCCGCCGCGCAGGAGGCGAGCAGCTCACTCATCGACGGCGGCGACTGCTGCTGCCGCCCCTGCGCGGCCTGGTGCCGCTGGTACGTCGACATGGGCTCCTCCTGGAGTCGACCGGAAGTTAGGTATACCTCACCAACTCCTGGCCCTCCATGTCACCACGTCGGACGCGCTGCGCGCAACATCTTCCCGACACGGTGTCGGAACGTGTCGGCATGTGTCCGCGCGGCCGCCACTCAGGCCAGGGCGGCCAGGTCGGTCCCGGACCAGCGCTCGCCGACGCCGCGGACGGTGACGCGGCGGACGTCCTCCTCGTCCCCGGCGGCCGGGGCGTCGCCGCCCACGGCGCGGCCGATCAGCACGTGCAGCCGGTCCTCGGCCAGTTCCTCGACCTTGCCCTCGCCCCACTCGACGACGACCACGGACTCCGGCAGCGACACGTCCAGGTCGAGGTCCTCCATCTCCTCCAGCCCGCCGCCGAGCCGGTAGGCGTCCACGTGCACAAGAGCGGGGCCGCCGGTCAGCGACGGGTGGACGCGCGCGATGACGAACGTCGGCGAGGTGACCGCGCCGCGCACGCCCAGGCCCTCGCCGAGCCCGCGGGCGAGCGTCGTCTTGCCGGCGCCCAGTTCGCCGCTGAGCAGCACCAGGTCGCCGGGCCGCAGCAGGGCGGCGAGGCGGGTGCCGAGTTCCTGCATGCGCTGCGGCGTGCGGACGACGAGGCTCGTCTCAGATGCGGCGGACGGCCGGGGGGAGGTGCTGGTCTGCGCTGCGTCCATGCTTTCGGATGGTACGCGGAGGGCGGGTCATTCCCCGGCGTCGGCGTCGGCGTACACGCGGGGCAGCCGGGCGCCGACGCGGGTGACGATCTCGTAGCCGATCGTGCCCACCGCGCGGGCCCAGTCCTCGGCGGTCGGCTCGCCCCGGTCGCCGGGCCCGAACAGCACCGCCTCGTCCCCCACCTGCGCGGCGTCGCCGCCGAGGTCCACCACGAACTGGTCCATCGCGACGCGGCCGGCGACCGTGCGCCACTTGCCGGCGACGAGCACCGGGCCGACGTCGGAGGCGTGCCGCGGGATCCCGTCGGCGTAGCCGACCGGCACGAGGGCCAGCGTCGTCTCGCCGGGGGTGCGGTAGGTGTGGCCGTAGCTCACGCCGTGCCCGCCGGGCACCCGCTTGACGTGCGCGAGGGACGCGCTGAGCGTCATCACCGGGCGCAGGCCCAGCTCGGCGGCGGTGCCGACGTCCGGGGAGGGCGACAGGCCGTACATCGAGACGCCGGTGCGGACCAGGTCGAAGTGGGCATCGGGCAGCGTGAGGGTGGCCGGAGAGTTCGCCATGTGCCGCACCTCCGGCTCCAGCCCGGCCCGTTCGGCGACGGCCAGCGCCTCGTGGAACGCGGCGAGCTGCAGCGCGATGGAGGGGTGGCCCGGTTCGTCGGCGCAGGCGAAGTGGGACCACAGGCCGGTCACCTTCACCGTGCCGTCGGCCTCGGCCGCGCGGGCGGCGGCGACCAGCTCGGGCCAGTCCGCCGGCGTGCAGCCGTTGCGGCCCAGGCCGGTGTCGGCCTTCAGCTGCACACGCGCGGTACGGCCGCACGCGCGGGCTGCCGCGACGACCTCCCGCAGCGCCCACAGGCCGCTCGCCGTCACGTCGACGTCGGCCTCGACGCACTCCCGCCACGGGCCGCCGGGCGTGAACAGCCAGCACAGCACGCGGCCGGTGTCGCCGGCGGCGCGCAGCAGCAGGGCCTCTTCGGGCGTCGTCGTGCCCAGCCAGGTCGCGCCGGCCGCGCGGGCCGCCTGTGCACACGGCACCATGCCGTGCCCGTAGGCGTCGGCCTTCACCACGGCCATCAGCTCCGCGTACGGGGCGCGGGCACGCAGCGTGTGGACGTTGGCGCGCAGCGCGCCCAGGTCGATCTCGGCGCGGGCACGCAGCGGCGCGCTGGGCAGCGTGGCCGGCCCGGCGGCCCGTGGTGGGGACTGGTCGTTCACCTCCCCAGTGTCTCAGCAGCCGGGCACCGGCGGCGTCATGGCGTCCGCGGCCGGTCCCCCGGCTCGCTGAAGGCCGCACGCCATGCGGGCGGCGTCTCGCCGCCGACGGTCGTCCAGTACTCGGTTCCCTGCACGATCCGGCCGTCGCGGACCGTCCAGAAGGAGGCGGCGCGGAAGACGCCGACGCCCTTCTGCGGGATCTCGACCTCGGAGACGACCTGGTCCGGGTGGTCGGTGTCCGCGACGACCCGGAGCACCCGTATGGACCAGCCTTCCGGGTACTCCCGGTTCACCCCGACGCAGGCCTCGCGGCCCACGAAGCGCTCGGCCGTGTCCGGCCACTCCACGACGGCGTCCTCGGCGAGCAGCGCGGCGACCCCGTCCCAGTCGCGGGCCTCCATGCGGGTCCAGTAGGCCTCGATCACACCCTTGGCGTCCATGTTCCGGAGTATGCCCGCCGGCACTGACAACGGGTCAGCCCTCGTGGTCGGCCACCACGTCCTGCCAGGCGTCGGGCAGCGCGTCCGCGACGGACGTCGCCGTCGGCGGGACGGGCGCCCGGCGGCCGGCCAGGCCGTGCAGGTAGGCACCCGCCGAGGCCGCCTCCCGGGCCGGGAGGCCCGCCGCGAGCAGCGCGCCGGCCAGGCCGGAGAGCACGTCGCCGCTGCCGGCCGTGGCCAGCCAGCCGGTGCCCGTCGGGTTCACCCGCACGGGCAGGGCCGGATCCGGGTCGGCCACCACCGTCGTCGAGCCCTTCAGCAGGACCGTGGCGCCGGAGCGGGCCGCCAGGGTACGCACGGATGCGAGGCGGCGTGCCTCGACGTCCTCGCGGGTCACGTCCTCGCCGTAGCCGGCCAGCAGGGCGGCCGCCTCACCGGCGTGCGGCGTAAAGACGGTGGGTGCCGTGCGGGCGCGTACGGCGTCCGGGTCGAGCAGCCGCAGGCCGTCCGCGTCGACCAGCACGGGCACGTCGGAGGCCAGCACCTCGCGCAGCGCGGCGCGCGGCTCGTCGCCGTCGCCCAGGCCGGGCCCGACGACCCACGCCTGCACGCGGCCGGCCTTCGCCGGGGCCGACTCGGTGACCAGCGTCTCCGGGAAGCGGCGCACGACGGCGTCCGCCGCGTGCCCCACGTACCGGACGGCGCCCGCGCCGCCGTGCAGCGCGCCCGAGACGGCCAGCACGGCCGCCCCCGGGTAGCGGGCCGAGCCCGCCACGACGCCGACGACGCCGCGCCGGTACTTGTCCGTCTCGGCGCCGGGTGTCGGCAGCAGAGCCGCCACGTCCGCGTGCTGCAGCGCCTCCACGTCGGGGGTCGGCGGCAGGTGTGGGCCGAGGCCGATGTCGACGCAGCGCAGCGCGCCCGCGTGCTCCTTCGCCGGGTCGACGAGGAGGCCCGGCTTGTGCGTCCCGAAGGTCACCGTGGCCCTGGCCCGGACGGCCGGGCCGTGCACCTCGCCGGTGTCGGCGTCCACGCCACTGGGCAGGTCGACGGCGACGACCGGCACGCCGGCCTCCTCGGCCATGCGCACCACCTCCTCGGCCGCCGGGCGGAGCCCGCCCTTGCCGCCGATGCCGACGACACCGTCCACGACCAGATCCGCACGGGCCAGCAGCGGGCCGAGCGGGACGGGACGGCCGTGCACGACTGTGCCCGGCTCGGCCACCGCACGGCCGCCGGCCGTGCGCAGTGCGCGCAGGCCGCCCTCGTGCGCCCGTTCGGGTGAGAGCAGGATCGCCGTGACACCGGCGCCGCGGCGGGCCAGCCGGGCCCCGGCGTACAGGGCGTCGCCGCCGTTGTCGCCGCTGCCGACGAGCAGCACGACGCGGGCACCGTACGTTCTGCGGAGCAGCCCGGCGCACGCGGCGGCCAGCCCGGCGGCGGCCCGCTGCATGAGCGCCCCTTCAGGCAGCCGCCCCATCAACTCCCGCTCGGCGGCCCGTACGGTCTCCACGCTGTAGCCAGTCCTCATGCCCCCAGTGTGACGGCGGCAGCCGGCCGCCCCGTCATGACTCGGCGACGACGACTGCCGAGGCGACGCCCGCGTCGTGGCTCAGGGAGACGTGCCAGTTGCGGACGCCCAGGCCCGCCGCGCAGGCGGCGACCGTGCCGCGGACCGTCAGGGTGGGGCGGCCCGAGTCCGTCGTCACCACCTCCGCGTCCGTCCAGCACAGGCCGCGCGGCGCGCCGAGGGACTTGGCCAGGGCCTCCTTCGCCGCGAAGCGGGCCGCGAGCGAGGCGATGCCGCGGCGCTCGCCGTCGGGCAACCACAGTTCGCCCGCCACGAAGAGCCGGTCCGCCAGTTGCGGTGTGCGTTCCATCGCCGCCGCGAAGCGGTCGATCTCGGCGACGTCGATCCCCACCCCGATGATCATGCAGGCCTCACTCGACCGTCACGGACTTGGCGAGGTTGCGCGGCTGGTCGACCTCGTTGCCGCGGGCCGTGGCCAGTTCGCAGGCGAAGACCTGCAGCGGGACCGTGGCGACCAGCGGCTGCAGCAGGGTGGGGGTGCGGGGCACCTCGATGAGGTGGTCGGCGTACGGGCGCACGCTCTCGTCGCCCTCCTCGGCGACGACGATGGTGCGGGCGCCGCGTGCCCGGATCTCCTGGATGTTGGAGACGATCTTGTCGTGCAGGACGGCGCGCCCGCGCGGCGCCGGCACCACGACGACGACCGGGGTGCCGTCCTCGATCAGGGCGATCGGCCCGTGCTTCAGCTCACCGGCGGCGAAGCCCTCGGCGTGCATGTACGCGAGTTCCTTGAGCTTGAGCGCGCCCTCCATGGCGACCGGGTAGCCGACGTGCCGGCCGAGGAAGAGCACGGTGTTCTTCCGCGCGAGGCCGCGCGCCAGTTCCCGTACGGGTTCCATCGTGCCGAGCACGCTCTCGACCTGGTCGCCGATGGCGGACAGCTCGCGGACGACGGCCGTGATCTCGTCGCCCCACTTGGTGCCGCGCACCTGCCCGAGGTACAGGGCGACGAGGTAGCAGGCCACCAGCTGGGTGAGGAACGCCTTCGTGGAGGCGACGGCGACCTCCGGCCCGGCGTGGGTGTAGAGGACGGCGTCGGACTCGCGCGGGATCGTCGAGCCGTGCGTGTTGACGATGGCCAGCACCTTGGCGCCCTGCTCGCGCGCGTGCCGCACCGCCATGAGGGTGTCCATCGTCTCGCCCGACTGCGACACC
>DASSBO010000541.1:0-2558 GCA_035698655.1 Streptomyces sp. | reverse complement strand
CGACCGGTGCCTGCAGCTGCACGGCGGGTACGGGTACATGAACGAGTACCGCGTCGCCCGCGCCTTCACCGACGGACGCATCCAGACCATCTACGGCGGCACGACCGAGATCATGAAGGAGATCATCGGCCGCTCGCTGCTGTCCTGACCGTCCAGACTGCCCCGACCGCCCCTGACCTGCATGAAGCCTGAGGGAAAGGCCCGAACTGTGAGCACCGAAGCCTACGTCTACGACGCACTCCGCACCCCGCGCGGGCGCGGCAAGGCCAACGGCGCGCTGCACGGCACCAAGCCCATCGACCTCGTCGTCGGGCTGATGCGCGAGCTGCGCCGCCGGCTGCCCGGCCTGGACCCGGCTGCGATCGACGACGTCGTGCTCGGCGTCGTCGGCCCGCACGGCGACCAGGGCTCCGACATCGCCAAGATCGCCGCGATCGCCGCCGGGCTCCCCGACACCGTCGCCGGCGTGCAGGAGAACCGCTTCTGTGCGTCCGGGCTGGAGGCCGTCAACATGGCCGCGGCCAAGATCCGGTCCGGCTGGGAGGACCTGGTGCTGGCCGGCGGCGTGGAGTCCATGTCGCGGGTGCCGCTGGGCAGCGACGGCGGCGCCTGGGCGATGGACCCCATGACCAACTTCGACACCGGCTTCGCCCCGCAGGGCATCGGCGCAGACCTCATCGCCACCGTCGAGGGCTTCTCCCGCCGTGACGTGGACGAGTTCGCCGCGCTCTCGCAGGAGCGGGCCGTCCAGGCGTGGAAGGAGGGCCGGTTCGACAAGTCGGTCGTCCCGGTCACCGACCGCGCCGGGCTGACCGTCCTGGACCGCGACGAGCACATCCGGCCCGGCACCACCGCCGACACCCTCGCCGGCCTCAAGCCCTCCTTCGCCGACATCGGCGAGCTCGGCGGCTTCGACGCCGTGGCGCTGCAGAAGTACCACTGGGTCGAGCAGATCGACCACGTCCACCACGCCGGCAACTCCTCCGGCATCGTCGACGGCTCGGCCCTCGTGGCCGTCGGCAACGAGGAGGTCGGCAAGCGCTACGGACTCACCCCGCGCGCCCGGATCGTCTCGGCAGCCGTGGTGGGCTCCGAGCCGACCATCATGCTCACCGGCCCCGCGCCGGCCACCCGCAAGGCGCTGGCCAAGGCCGGTCTGACCATCGACGACATCGACCTGGTCGAGATCAACGAGGCGTTCGCCGCCGTCGTGCTGCGCTTCGTCCGCGAGATGGGCCTGTCCCTGGACAAGGTCAACGTCAACGGCGGTGCCATCGCCATGGGCCACCCGCTCGGCGCCACCGGCGCGATGATCCTGGGCACCCTCGTCGACGAGCTGGAACGCCGCGACCTGCAGCGCGGCCTGGCCACGCTGTGCGTCGGCGGCGGCATGGGCATCGCCACCGTCGTCGAACGCGTCTGACGCCGCCCGCCCGCGCCCGGCCCCGCGACCACCCACACACTTTCGCCTGACGGAGACCCGCATGCCCGAGCCCACCGCGTCCCCCACCATCCGCTGGGAGCAGGACGACACCGGCGTCGTCACCCTCGTCCTCGACGACCCCGACCAGTCCGCCAACACCATGAACGCGGCCTTCGCCGCGTCCCTCCACCAGATCGCCGACCGCCTGGAGGCCGAGCGGGACTCCGTGCGCGGCGTCATCGTCACGTCGGCCAAGAAGACCTTCTTCGCCGGCGGCGACCTGCACGACCTCATCCAGGCCCGCCCCGAGGACGCCGAGCGCGTCTTCGAGTCGAGCATGGCCATCAAGCGCGACCTGCGGCGGCTGGAGACGCTCGGCAAGCCCGTCGTCGCCGCCATCAACGGCGCCGCGCTGGGCGGCGGCCTCGAACTGGCGCTGGCCTGCCACCACCGCGTCGCGCTGAACGCCCGCGGCTCGAAGATCGGCTGCCCCGAGGCCACGCTCGGCCTGCTGCCCGGCGGCGGCGGAGTCGTGCGCACGGTGCGGATGATGGGCGTCGCCGACGCGCTGCTGAAGGTGCTGCTGGAAGGCAAGCAGTACCACCCGGGCAAGGCGAAGGAGGTCGGGCTCGTCGACGAGGTCGCCGAGTCGCAGCAGGAGATGCTGGCCGCCGCCCGCGGCTTCATCGACGCCAACCCCGAGGCGAAGCAGCCCTGGGACGAGCCCGGCTACCGCATCCCCGGCGGCACGCCCGCCCACCCGAAGTTCGCGGCGAACCTGCCGGCCTTCCCCGCCAACCTGAAGAAGCAGACCGCCGGCGCCCCCTACCCGGCGCAGCGCAACATCCTGGCGGCGGCCGTGGAAAGCACCCAGGTCGACTTCGAGACGGCGCAGGTCATCGAGGCCCGCTACTTCACCGAGCTGGCCGTCGGGCAGACGTCGAAGAACATGATCCAGGCGTTCTTCTTCGACCTGCAGGCCGTCAACGCCGGGCGGTCCCGGCCCGACGGGGTCGCCGAGCGGAAGGTCGAGAAGGTCGCGGTCCTCGGCGCCGGGATGATGGGCGCCGGCATCGCCTACTCGTGCGCCAAGGCCGGCATGCAGGTGCTGCTCAAGGACGTGTCCGTCGAGGCC
>DASSBO010000540.1:0-6088 GCA_035698655.1 Streptomyces sp. | reverse complement strand
GAGTGTCCTTCCTTTGGCGCCCGTGGACCCTACGCTGCCACGTTCGGCGGGCAAGGCGTCGGGCTCCGGCCGGTGAAGTGAACCGGCCCCCACGCCGGGGTGAACTCTGGGAGACGAGTGTTCGAGCACTCCCGCCCAGGGCTGGGGCGGCCTCTGCGATGCCGCATAACCTGGACACATGGACCTGAACGCAGCGGTCGCCACTGCGGCAGCGATCGCCGGGCTGTGCACCGGTGTGATCGCCATGCTGGCGTTCCGCTGGAGCGAACGGGAACTGGCCCGCCCGACCCGCGGCTCGCAGCACAGCGAGGTGACGGCCCTGCCGCCCGGCGTGGACACCGTCCTGTCGGTCCTGCGCTCGTCGGCCGTCGTGCTGGACGAGGGCGACGCGGTGGTGAAGGCCTCGTCCGCCGCCTACGCGCTCGGCCTGGTCAGAGGCGGGAGGCTCACCGTCGAGCCGATGCTGAAGATGGCGCACGACACCCGCCGGGACGGCGAGATCCGCCAGGTCGAGCTGGACCTGCCCCGGCGCGGCACCGGCCGCGGCGAGGCACTGGCCGTCTCGGCACGGGTGGCGCCGCTGGGGTCCCGGCTGGTGCTGCTGCTCGTCGAGGATCTCACGGAGGCGCGCCGCATCGAGGCGGTGCGCCGCGACTTCGTCGCGAACGTGAGCCACGAGCTGAAGACGCCCGTCGGCGCGCTGTCACTGCTCTCGGAGGCGGTGATGGACGCCAGCGACGACCCGGAGGCCGTGGAGCGCTTCGGGGGCCGCATGCAGAAGGAGGCGACCAGGCTGACCAGTCTGGTCCAGGAGCTCATCGACCTCTCTCGGGTGCAGAACGACGACCCGCTGGAGGACGCCGAGCGGGTGCCGGTCTCCGAACTCGTCGAGGAGGCCGTCGCCCGCTGCAGCCAGACGGCGACCAGCAAGCAGATCACGCTCGTCGCCGGCGCGACGGACGGCTTGCAGGTGTGGGGGAACCGCGGCCAGCTCGCCGCGGCGCTCGGCAACCTCGTCGAGAACGCCGTGAACTACTCGCCGGCCCGCACCCGGGTCGGCATCGCCGGGCGCCGGTCCGCCGGACCCGGCGGCGACCTCATCGAACTGACCGTGACCGACCAGGGCATCGGGATCTCCGAGCGGGACCGGGAGCGGGTCTTCGAGCGGTTCTACCGCGTCGACCCGGCGCGGTCCCGGGCGACCGGCGGCACCGGTCTGGGCCTGGCCATCGTCAAGCACGTGGCCGCCTCGCACGGCGGGGAGGTCACGGTGTGGAGCGCCGAGGGACAGGGCTCCACCTTCACCCTGCGGCTGCCGGCGGACGGCGGCGCCCGCGACCGTGCCGAGCGCGGCGGATACGCCGAGTACGGCGACTCCTACCAGGACTCCGAATCCGAGTCCGACTCCGAGAACGAACCCGACACCGACACCGACGGCTTCGACGACGAGGACGGCCGGATGTCCTTCACTCCCCACGTACCGCTTTCAGCCCCGGAGGTCCGCAAGTGACCCGAGTGCTCGTCGTCGAGGACGAGGAATCGTTCAGCGACGCACTGTCCTACATGCTGCGCAAGGAAGGTTTCGAGGTCGCGGTGGCGTCCACGGGGCCGGAAGGCCTGGACGAGTTCGAGCGCAACGGCGCCGACCTCGTGCTGCTCGACCTGATGCTGCCGGGAGTGCCCGGCACGGAGGTGTGCCGGCAGTTGCGCGGCCGCTCCAACGTCCCGGTGATCATGGTGACAGCCAAGGACAGCGAGATCGACAAGGTGGTCGGCCTGGAGATAGGGGCCGACGACTACGTCACCAAGCCGTTCTCGTCCCGCGAGCTGGTGGCCCGCGTCCGCGCGGTGCTGCGCCGGCAGGGTGAGCACGAGGAGGTGACGCCGGCCGCCCTGGAGGCCGGGCCGGTGCGGATGGACGTCGACCGGCACGTGGTGACCGTCTCCGGCGGCAAGGTCGACCTGCCGCTGAAGGAGTTCGACCTGCTGGAGATGCTGCTGCGCAACGCTGGCCGGGTGCTGACCCGGATGCAGCTCATCGACCGGGTGTGGGGGGCGGACTACGTCGGGGACACCAAGACGCTGGACGTGCACGTGAAGCGGTTGCGGGCGAAGATCGAGCCCGACCCGGGCGCGCCGCGGTTCCTGGTGACGGTCCGCGGCCTGGGCTACAAGTTCGAGCCCTGACGGGTCCTCGTGCCGCACACGCCGGGGCCCCGGCCGGCCGGCCGGGGCCCCTGCGGCGTCCGTGGTGCGCGGACGTCCGTGTGCGAGGCGTCAGCGCGCGGGCGTACCCACGCTCGAGCCGGGGTTGGCCGTCGGAGTGACGGTGTTCGCGCCCGAGGGGGTGGCGCTCGGGCTGTTCGTCGGCTTCTTGGACGGTTCGGGTGCGCCCGAGGCGGAGGACGGGGCCGGGCTCGGTCCGAAGCGGCTCAGCCCGTGCTCGACGGGCACCACGAGGCCGCGCAGCGACAGGGTGCCGGTCCTGCTCAGGTGGAAGACGACCTTCTGGGCCTCGCCGTTCTTGATGTCGGCGGCCTTCGGGTCGTCGATCACCGCGGACGCGTGGTCCTTGCCGCCCAGGGTGAGCCAGCCGTGTGCCGGGACCTGCAGGCTCTTGCCCTTGGCCGGGTGCAGCGTCACGGCGCCGTTCGCGCCGCCCAGCGTGATCGACTCGAGCTTCTCGGGCTTGTCGGCGTTGTTGAAGATGCGGCCGGTGATGGTGGCCTGTCCGCCCGCGAGGTCCGTCGTGACGACCTGCACGTCCTGGATCTTGACGTGCTTGCTGTGGACCTCGGCGTTGTCGGGCTTGATCGTCTGCGTCGCGGCGTCGGGGCCTGCGCCGCAGGCGGACAGCGTGGCGACGGAGAGCGCGAGGACGGTCGCGGCGAGGCTGCCGCGTCGAAGGCTGCTGCTCACGGCGGCGGCATCTCCTTGGACGAGCTCTGGCGGCCGAACCGCTGGGCCCGGTCGCGGACGGGTGGTCTGCTGGCCCGCTCAGGTTACCGACCCGCTCCGGGGCGTTCGCATCCGACCCTCCGTGCACCGCCGGACGCACCCGGCGCCGCCTCGCCGGTGAATGTCATCGGCACGGTTCATGCACAGGTCGGGCACCTTCCGCTCCGATTGACACCCGGGGTTAGCCCGCCGTACGGGTGAATCGCGGGAATGAATGTGCAATGAACGGCCGGAATTGATCAATACTGCGCCTGAACAATTTCCGATGCGGCCGAACGGACGACATCCGAGTTCCGACATAACGGACAAAACGGCCGCGACCTCGGACCTTTTCCGGCTGTGACGCTGATCTTCCGCTCCGCATGCACACCGGCCCCGACCTGCGCATACCCGCCGACGAGCCGGGTCCGCAGCACGTCACCGGGTGCCTTGTCAAGCCCCGAGATACGGTCTGACCTGCGAAAACGCCATTCAGTAGAGCCGCTCCTCGTGTTACTCTTGATAGCCACGGAAGGGGTACCTGACACATGACGTTCAAGGTTGGCGACACCGTGGTCTATCCCCATCACGGGGCCGCGCTGATCGAGGCCATCGAAACTCGCCAGATCAAAGGCGTGGACAAGACCTACTTGGTTCTGAAGGTCGCCCAAGGCGACTTGACGGTTCGTGTGCCAGCGGACAACGCGGAGTTCGTCGGTGTGCGCGACGTGGTCGGTTCGGACGGGCTGGAGAAGGTCTTCGAGGTGCTCCGCGCCCCGTATGCCGAGGAGCCCACGAACTGGTCCCGACGCTACAAGGCGAACCTCGAGAAGCTCGCCTCAGGCGACGTGATCAAGGTCGCCGAGGTCGTCCGCGACCTGTGGCGCCGGGAGCGCGAGCGCGGTCTGTCCGCCGGCGAGAAGAGAATGCTGGCCAAGGCCCGCCAGATCCTGGTGAGCGAACTGGCTCTGGCGGAGAACACCAACGAGGACAAGGCCGAGGCTCTCCTCGACGAGGTGCTCGCCTCCTGATCCCTGCTGCCGCTGCCGCTTCCGGGGGGAGCGTGGCGGTGAGCAGTACCCAAGCAGTCCACGTGCCGCGGCGCCCGGGAGACCGGGCGCTGCGGCACGTCTGCAGTGTTCAGTAGTCTTTCCGTGCCCGTCGGTGTGCCGGGCGACCGGGCAGCAGGTGCGATCAGCTGTCACGGAAGGGGCCGATCACCGCGTCCCGCCCGGCACGCTGTGTGCCATACCCACCGCTGCCGAGGACACAAACCTGAACGCGCAACCGATGTCTCCCGATTCCGCCGCCGAGCGCGCCCCCTCCGAGCAGGCCGCCGCCGGCCCGCGCACCGCGGCCGTCATTCCGGCCGCCGGGCGGGGCGTGCGGCTCGGCCCGGGCGCCCCCAAGGCGCTGCGCAGCCTGAACGGCACCCCGATGCTCGTGCACGCCGTGCGCGCCATGGCCCGGGCCCGCGCCGTCTCCCTGGTCGTCGTCGTCGCGCCGCGGGAGAGCCTCTCCGCGGTGCGGAACCTCCTCGACGAGCACTCACTGCCCGAGGTGCTGGTCGTCCCGGGCGGCGAGACCCGGCAGGACTCCGTCCGCCTCGGACTGGCCGCACTCCCCGACGACGTCGAGATCGTCCTCGTCCACGACGCCGCCCGCCCGCTGGTGCCGGCCGAGGTCGTCGACGCGGTCGCGGCCGCCGTCCGGGACGGTGCGCCCGCCGTGGTGCCCGCGCTGCCCGTCTCCGACACCGTCAAACGGGTCGCCGCGCCGCTGCAGACCGGCGGACCCGAGCCCGTGGTCGAGACGCCGGACCGCTCCCGGCTGCGCGCCGTGCAGACCCCGCAGGGCTTCGCCCGCGCCACCCTGGCCGCCGCGCACGCCCGCATCACCCGTGAGGGCGACGGCGCCACCGACGACGCCGGCATGGTCGAGCGGCTGGGCGTGCAGGTCGTGGTCGTGCCGGGCAGCGAGCAGGCCTTCAAGGTGACCCGCCCGCTGGACCTCGTGCTCGCCGAGGCCGTACTCGCCCGCAGGAGGCACACCGATGGCTTCTGAGCCGCAGATCCCCGAGCCGGTCACACCGACCGCCCTGCCGCTGGTCGGCATCGGCACCGACGTGCACGCCTTCGAGCACGGGCGTCCGCTGTGGTGCGCCGGCCTGCTGTGGGAGGACGAGGAGTACGGCCTGGCGGGCCACTCCGACGGTGACGTCGCGGCGCACGCCGCCTGCGACGCGCTGTTCTCCGCCGCCGGCGTCGGCGACCTCGGTGCCCACTTCGGCACCGGCCGGCCCCAGTGGTCGGGTGCGTCCGGCGTCGCGCTGCTCACCGAGGCGGCCCGCATCGTGCGGGCGGAGGGTTTCGTCATCGGGAACGTCGCCGTCCAGGTCGTCGGCGTGCGGCCGAAGGTGGGCCGGCGCCGGGCCGAGGCGCAGGCGGCGCTGTCCGCGGCGGTCGGCGCGCCCGTGTCCGTCTCGGGCACCACGTCGGACGGCCTGGGGCTGACCGGCCGCGGCGAGGGCCTGGCCGCCCTGGCCACCGCGCTGGTGACACGGGAGCGCTGATCGGCCGGAATACCTGACGACGGCGTTCCGCTCAGCGATGATGCTCCAGGCAGATCGTTCATCGCCGCACCGCCCTCGTCAGGAAGGAGGCCCTCGTGGCCGCCGAACTCTCGGACAACCTGAAGCAGCTCCTCGACAGCAAGGTGTTCGTGAACGTCGCGACGATCCAGCCCGACGGCAGCCCGCAGGTGTCGCCGGTCTGGGTGAAGCGGGACGGCCACGACGTGCTGATCTCCACGACGGTCGACCGGCGCAAGACGCTCAACCTCAAGCGTGACCCGCGTGTCACCGTCGTCGTGCAGCCCGCCGACGCGCCCTACACCTACGCCGAGATCCGCGGCACGGCCACGCTCAGCACCGAGGGCGGCCAGGAGCTGATCGACGAGCTGTCGCGCAAGTACACCGGCAAGGACTACGCGGAGTTCAACCCGCAGGCCGGCCAGGACGCCGAGCGCGTCGTGGTCCGCATCACTCCGCGCAAGGTCGTCGGCCGGGTCTGACCCGCGCCGTGCACGCCCGCGCCCGAATCTCCGGCGCGGGCGGCCCCGCGCGCCTACTACCCTTGTCGCGTGACTCTTC
>DASSBO010000539.1:0-2668 GCA_035698655.1 Streptomyces sp. | reverse complement strand
GGCGAAGCGGACGTCCGTCTCGCCCGCCATCCGCCAGATGCCGTCGACGAACGCGCGGGCGTAACTGCGCTGCCAGCGGAACGGCGGGTGCACCACGACGGTGCCGGCGCCGAGCCGCTCGGCGGCCGACCGGGCGCGTGTGAGCTTCGTCCACGGGTCCGTGGACCACACGCGCTGGGTGATGAGCAGACACGGTGCGTGCACCGCGAGTACGGGGACGCCGTGCGTGTCCGAGAGGCGCCGCAGCGCCTCCACGTCCTGGCTGACGGGGTCCGTCCACACCATGACCTCGACGCCGTCGTAGCCGAGCCGTCCGGCGATCTCGAAGGCCGTCGCCGTCGACTCCGGGTACACCGAAGCCGTCGACAACGCGACCTTGGGCGCTGCGGGGCGCCGGATGGATGCTGCAGCCACGCCGCACAGCCTACGGGCCCACCCCCGGGCGGCCTCGACACACGTGCGCAGCCTCACACCTCGCGACCCGCGGTGACCGGGCGGCCACGGCGGCTATTCCACCGGCAGATGGTCCATGCGGCGCAGGATGACGCCCTCGCGCAGCGCCCACGGGCAGATCTCCAGCTCGTCCACGCCGAACACGTCCATCGCGCCCTCCGCGACCAGCGCACCCGCCAGCAGCTGGCGGGCCCGGCCCTCCGACACGCCGGGCAGGCCGGCCCGTTCCTCGGCCGGCATGGCCGCCAGCTTCGGCACCCACTCCTCCAGCGACCTGCGCTCCAGCGTGCGCAGCACATACAGGCCCTCCGCCGAGCGGGCCGCGCCGGCCAGCCGGGCGAGCTGCTTGAACGTCTTCGACGTCGCGACGACGTGGTCCGGCGGCCCGAAGCGGCTGAACTCGCCCACCGTGCGGGCGACTTCCGTGCGCACGTGCCGGCGCAGCGCCCGCACGTCGTCGGCGCCCGGCGGGTCGCCCGGCAGCCAGGCCGAGGTGAGTCGCCCGGCACCCAGCGGCAGGGACACGGCCGCGTCCGGCTCCTCGTCGAGGCCGAAGGCGATCTCCAGCGAGCCGCCGCCGATGTCCAGGACCAGCAACCGCCCGGCCGACCAGCCGAACCAGCGGCGCGCGGCGAGGAACGTCAGCCGCGCCTCGTCCTCGCCGGAGAGCACCTCCAGCGACACGCCGGTCTCCTTCGCGACCCGCGCCAGCACCTCCTCGGCGTTCGCGGCCTCCCGCACCGCGGACGTGGCGAACGGCAGCACGTCCTCGACGCCCTTGTCCTCCGCGACGTCGCGGGCCTCCCGCACGGTGTCGGCGAGCCGGTCGACGCCGCCGGGGCTGATGGCGCCGTCCGCGTCGAGCAGCTCGGCGAGCCGCAGCTCGGCCTTGTGCGAGTAGGCGGGAAGGGGACGCGCGCCGGGGTGCGCGTCGACGACGAGCAGGTGGACCGTGTTCGATCCCACGTCGAGGACACCGAGTCTCATAAGGGCACGCTAACGCCGTGGGAACCCCTCGCGTGCCCATACGCTGGGGGGCGTGGGTACGACGAAAGCGGCGAAGCGCATGAAGCGGGACGAGCACGCACCGGAGGCACGCGCGGAGGAGACCGGGCTGGATTTCCCGCGCGCGTGGGTCGAATTCTCCGACCCGGCGGACGAGGAACAGGTCTTCCGCTGTGACCTGACCTGGCTGACCTCCCGCTGGAACTGCGTCTTCGGCAACGGCTGCCAGGGCATCCAGCCCAATCGCGGCACGGACGGCTGCTGCACGCTCGGCGCCCACTTCACCGACGAGGAGGACGAGCAGCGCGTCGCCGCACACGTGGCGCGGCTCACCCCGGAGACCTGGCAGTTCCACACCGAGGGCACCACGTCCGGCTGGACGCAGCTCGACGAGGACGGCGAACGGCAGACCCGCCGCTGGCAGGGCGCCTGCATCTTCCACAACCGCCCCGGATTCCCCGGCGGCGCCGGCTGCGCACTGCACACGCTGGCCCTGCGCGAGGGCCGCGAGCCGCTGGAGACCAAGCCGGACGTGTGCTGGCAGCTGCCGATCCGCCGCACCTACGAGTGGGTCGAACAGGCCGACGGCGAGCAGGTGCTCGTCGTCTCGATCGGCGAGTACGACCGCCGCGGCTGGGGCCCGGGCGGCCACGACCTGCACTGGTGGTGCACCTCGGCCCCGTCGGCACACGGCGCCGGGCAGCCGGTGTACCTCTCCTACAAGCCGGAGCTGACGGAACTGATGGGTGAGGCGGGCTACGCGGAACTGGCCCGCTACTGCGAGGCCCGCCTCGCCACCCGACTCCCCCTCCTGGCCCCCCACCCCGCGGACCCCACCTAGCCCCTGCGCGGCGCTACATCCGGGCCGGCTGGTCGGCGATCAGCAGCGTGCTTCCGGCGGCGCCGAGACCCTGACGGCGCGCAGTGGACAGCGTCCCGACACCGCCGATCTCCGTCGTGCCCTCGGCAGGGTGGTACTGGCCTGCGGCGAGCGCGGTACCGTCCGGAGCGAGAGCGGCCACGACCGTCTTATGGCCGGCCCGCATGGTCGCGCGGACGATCTCGACGGTGCCGTCCGCCGGCCAGGGCCGAGGGCAGCGCGGGGTCGTCGGCGCCGAGCGCACGAACGGTGACACCGTCCGTCGGGAGCGGCGCAGGCAGCGAACGGTCCGGTGGCAGGACCATCAGCCGGCGTTCTGCCACACGCCGC
>DASSBO010000538.1:0-5564 GCA_035698655.1 Streptomyces sp. | reverse complement strand
CCCGGCGAAGCCAGTCGCGGTAGCGGTCTCCGAAAGGTTCCCTGGCGTCGCGCAGAGCCGCCGTCAACGATGCGGCAGCGCTCTCCGCGCTCGCGATGACGTCGGGTGGGTAGCCGTAGCGGTCCTTGTGGAGCGCGAACTCGTCCTCGTCGTCAACGAAGACGGATCCGTCCGCCCGAATCCGCATCACTCGTCGCTCTTCCGTGGCGTAGACCTGGGTCACCGGTCCCTTGCCGTAGACCGTGCCGATCGGCGCGCCGAGCCATACCCCATGCTCGTCCTCGCCCAGCAGCGTCATGGTGTGGTGCCAGTGCAGGCTGCCGTCGAACTTGCGTACCGTGACACGGACAGCGGAAGTCCCCATGGCCGCAGGCTACTTGCGGAGCCGCCGACGGCGCCGGGCGTTTCGGCGCACGTAATGCACGTAAGAGTGACCTGTGTCTCACCGCGTTGGATAGTCGCCGGTACTCAACACGGGCGGTATCGCCGTCTCGTGAAGTGGCCCACGACAGGGAGTCGCAGACGTGTCGAAGCTATCCAGTGCGCTGATACCGGCCCTCGCCGCAGTGGCGGGGTTGTTGGCGGTGGGGGCGCCTGCCACCGCCGCCGCGGAGGGCGGGGCGGCGGAGGCGCCTGCGCTGTCGCACCGTTCGCCCGGCTGCGGTGAGGACCCCGGTCAGGCAGCCGGCACGTCCGTCGACCGCACGCTGACCTCCGGCGGCATCGAGCGCGAGTACCGCGTGCACCTCCCGCGCGGCTACCGGCCCGACCGGCCGATGCCCGTCGTGCTCGCCTACCACGGACAGAGCCGGACCTCCGCCTACATGGAAGAGCTGACCGGCTTTTCTGCTCTGCCTGCCATCGCCGTCTACCCGCAGGGCGTTCCCGGCACGGAGGACGGCAAGCCGTCGTGGCAGGGCGCGCCGTACTCGGCGCCCGGTGTGGACGACGTGCAGTTCACCGCCGACCTGATCAGCGCACTGGAGCAGAACCTGTGCGTGGACGAGACGCGTGTCCACGCCGCGGGCAAGTCCAACGGCGGCGGTTTCACTGCGCTGCTCGCCTGCCGGATGCCCGAGCGGATCGCGTCCTTCAGCATCGCCTCCGGTGCGTTCTATCCGCAGGCCGGGCCGTGTGAACCGGGCGCCGCCGCGCCCGTGTTGGACTTCCATGGTCTCGCGGACCCCACCATCCCCTACGCCGGCAACCCCGCCAAGGGCCTGCCCGCGATACCGGACTGGCTGGACCAGCGGGCCGCGCTCGCAGGCTGCGCGCCGGACTCGCACGACAAGGACCTGGGCAAGGGCGTCACCCGACGCACCTGGGACCGGTGCAACGGCCGCGGCGCGCTCGTGCACTACCAGGTCGCCGGCCTGGCCCACGACTGGCCGAGCACCCACCCCAACCCGGACTCGGACCAGCCGGCCGTCATCGACGCGAGCCCGATCATGTGGCACTTCATGCAGCACCACTCCCTGCAGCCGCACCGCGCCGCCTGAGGCGCGACGGGGGCGCAACCCAGCCGACTTGGCTGTTGCGCCCCGGCCCGGGCAGCGGGATCACCGAGCCGAACCCCTGAGCCGGGGCCGGCCGCCGCCGTCGTGGCCCGAGCGGGTCAGCGCGCGGACCAGGAGGCCCAGCAGGGTCGCGTTCACCAGGGCCACCAGAGCGAGGCACACCAACAGGGGCCACCCCTCCAGGCCGGGCACCGGCAGCAGTACCAGGCTGGTCGGCAGGGTCCAGAAGAACAACCAGACGCCGGCGAAGGACGCGTCCGGGTGGGACACGACGAGCTTGTCGAGCACGACCCAGATCAGCAGTGCGGCGAACACGATCAGGTAGCCGCGCGAGACCCAGTTGTCGGCGACGGCTGCGGCCGGCCGGTGCCGTCGTGCGGCGGAACGCGTCATTTCACTCGCCTCCCAGAGGCATCAGGACCACTGTTCATGTTCCCGCTCCGGGCCGCACCGCACATGAGTAGCGGTACTCAGGCGGGCCGCGGGGCCGGCATCGACGGAGCGGCCGCGAGCTTGCGCGTCTCGCGCATCACCAGCAGGCCGTTGACCACCATCAACGTCGCGGTCAGGCCGTGGACGCCGAGCGCGGTGGCCACGGAGCCGTGGTGGGCCAGCACGGTGGCCATGTCGCCGTACGCGGCGAGCGCCTCCACCAACAGCGCCCAGCCCAGCGCCCGGCGATGGCCCGTCACCAGCAGGATGCCCAGGACCAGGGCCAGGACGACGTCGCGGATTCCCTTGATGATCAGGAAGCCGCCGCCGTCGCCGGACGGCCAGTCCGGCAGGCCGAAGGTCGGCGCCGTCGTCTCCGGGCTCAGGATGAACTCTCCACCGAACCAGAGGATGAAGAGGACGAAAGCGGCGGCCAGCACGGTGTTGATCTTCTTCAGTGACATTGTTCTGTCTCCTTGCGGGTCTTCGTGGTCTTGGTGTCCGGACCGGGCGGCGGGCCCGTGAGCCCGTCAGCTCAGGTGAGGGCAGCGACCAGCAGGGTGAAGGCGGCGATGATGACGGCGACGCGGACGTAGTGGAACCGGTCCCAGCGGTTCAACTGCTGCTTCCAGTCGGCGGGCCGGTTGTCCGGGGTCCACGTCTTGCCCCGGTTGTTGATCGGGACGAGCAGCAGGACCGACATGAGGACGCTGAGGAGCAGCAGCGCGCCGGCGGTGACGACGAGGCCCGTGCCGTGCTGGTCCCACCGGGCGAGGGACCAGACCACGACGAGGACGAGTGAGGTGATGTACCAGACCGGCATCACGGCACCGAGCATCCGGCCGCCGTGGGCGTGACCGAGTTGGCCACTGTCCTCCGGGAGCGCGTTGAGGATCGGATTGATGACGAAGGCGACGGAGAACTCCACCCCCACCATCACTCCGACGACCACGGTGGTGACGACTTCGAGCGCGTCGAGCATGATGACCCTCCCGCTATCTAGCAGCGCTAGCTGACGAATCAACGCTAGCCCTGCTGCCGCTCTCTTGTCTAGCGGTGCTAGGATCGAGTCATGTCGGTACAGGAACGCAAGGCGCGTGAGCGGGCGGACCGCGAGCGCCTCATCGTGGCGACGGCCCGCGAACTCGCCGAGGAGCAGGGCTGGGACGCGGTCACCACGCGCCGGCTGGCCGAGCGCATCGAGTACAGCCAGCCGGTCCTCTACAGCCACTTCCGCGGCAAGCGCGAGATCATCGGCGCCGTCGCCCTGCAAGGCGCCAGGGACATGGCCGTGGCGGTGCGGGCCGCGACCGCCGCCGCGGACGGCCCGCGCGCCCGGGTGTACGCCCTCGCCCGCGCCTACCTCGACTTCGCCGCCGGCAACCCGGCGGTCTACGACGCCCTCTTCCAGCTCGACGGCGGCCTCGCCTATGCACGGGAGGACACCCCGGAACCGCTCAAGGACGCATTCGCCGCGCTGCTGGAGAGCCTCGGCGAGGTCGCCGGGGACGGCGTCGACCCGGGGCTGTTCGCCGAGGTGTTCTGGGCGTCCCTGCACGGGGTGGCGACCCTGACCCGGTCGGGACGGCTGCCGCCGGGGGACACCGAGGCGAGGGTGAAGCTGCTGGTGAACCGGCTCCCCGTGGTCTGACGCACGTCCCGGCCGGCACCTGGCCGGGGGCCTTACGGCCCCGCCGGGGTCAGCACTCGATGACGTTGACCGCGAGGCCGCCGCGGGCCGTTTCCTTGTACTTGACCTTCATGTCGGCGCCGGTGTCCTTCATCGTCTTGATGGCCTTGTCCAGCGAGACGTGGTGGCGGCCGTCGCCGCGCAGGGACATCCGGGCCGCGGTGACGGCCTTCACGGACGCCATGCCGTTGCGCTCGATGCACGGGATCTGGACGAGGCCGCCGACCGGGTCGCAGGTCAGGCCCAGGTTGTGCTCGATGCCGATCTCGGCCGCGTTCTCCACCTGTTCGGGGCTGCCGCCCAGGATCTCGGCGAGGCCGCCGGCCGCCATGGAGCAGGCGGAGCCGACCTCGCCCTGGCAGCCGACCTCGGCGCCGGAGATCGAGGCGTTCTCCTTGAAGAGCATGCCGATCGCACCGGCGGCCAGCAGGAAGCGCACAACCGTTTCGTCGTCGGTGCCGGGGACGAAGTTCATCGCGTAGTGCAGGACCGCCGGGATGATGCCCGCGGCGCCGTTCGTCGGTGCGGTCACGACCCGGCCGCCGGCCGCGTTCTCCTCGTTGACGGCCATCGCGTACAGCGTGACCCACTCCATGGCCCGCGCCTCGGCACCGCCCTCCGCGCGCAGTTGCCGCGCCGACGTGGCCGCGCGGCGGCGGACCTTGAGGCCGCCGGGCAGGATGCCCTCCTGGGAGAGCCCGCGCGCCACGCACGACTGCATCACGCGCCAGATCTCCAGCAGGCCCTCGCGGATCTCCGCCTCGCTGCGCCAGGCCTTCTCGTTCTCGAGCATCAGCCCGGCCACCGACAGCCCGGTCTCCCGGGTCAGCCGCAGCAGCTCGTCGCCGGTGCGGAAGGGGTACGTCAGGGGGGTGTCGTCGAGCTTGATGCGGTCCTCGCCGACCGCGTCCTCGTCGACGACGAAGCCGCCGCCGACGGAGTAGTAGGTCTTCTCCTGCAGCGGCGCGCCGTCCGCGTCGTAGGCGAACAGCGTCATGCCGTTGGCGTGGTAGGGCAGCGAGCGGCGGCGGTGCAGGATGAGTTCGGTCGACTCGTCGAAGTCGATCTCGTGGGAGTCGCCTATCTCGGCTGCCAGCAGCCGCAGCTTCTTGTCCTGGCGGATGCGGCGCACCCACTCGTCGGCGTGGTCGACGTCGACGGTCGCCGGGGAGTGCCCCTCCAGGCCGAGCAGCACGGCCTTCGGGGTGCCGTGCCCGTGCCCGGTGGCGCCGAGCGAGCCGAAGAGCTCCGCGCGGACCGAGACGGTGTGGGCCAGCACGCCCTCGTTCTTGAGCCGGCGGGCGAACATCCGGGCCGCGCGCATCGGGCCGACGGTGTGCGAGCTGGACGGGCCGATGCCGATGGAGAACAGGTCGAAGACGGAGATGGCCACGGTGGCGGACTCCCTTGTCCGTTGGGGGTGGCGGGAGGCCCCGCGGGGGTGGTGCGGGGCCTCCCGGTGGTGCCGGGTTCTGCCGGTGGGGCGGTGCAGGGACTTTCGCGGCAGGCCCTAGCCCAGGTCCGGGTACAGCGGGTGCTTCTCGGCCAGCGCCGTGACGCGCGCGGTCAGGTCCTTGGCCTTGGCCTCGTCGAAGCCGGGCTTGAGGGCCTCGGCGATGACGTCGGCGACCTCGCGGAAGTCGTCCTCGCCGAAGCCGCGGGTGGCCAGCGCCGGGGTGCCGATGCGCAGACCGGAGGTGACCATCGGCGGGCGCGGGTCGTTCGGGACCGCGTTGCGGTTGACGGTGATCCCGACCTCGTGGAGGCGGTCCTCGGCCTGCTGGCCGTCGAGCTCGCTGTTGCGCAGGTCGACGAGGACCAGGTGCACGTCGGTGCCGCCGGAGAGCACCGAGACGCCGGTCTCGACGGCGTCGGGCTGCAGCAGCCGCTCGGCCAGGATCTTCGCGCCGGCCAGCGTGCGCTGC
>DASSBO010000537.1:0-2558 GCA_035698655.1 Streptomyces sp. | reverse complement strand
GGGCGGTCTGGACGAGGTCCTGGGCGTCGATGGGGTCGGGTACGAGGCGGCGCGCACTCCGCAGCAGCGCGTCCTGGCGGGACCGGACGTACTCCTCGAAGTCCTCGATGGCCTCGGTGCTGGGGGTGCCCTCGCTGCTTCGGGTTGCCGACGACTGTCCGTCGAGCGTGTAACAGCGTGCGGCCGGGGCCCCCGCCCGAAAACGCCGGACGGGGGCCACGGCAGGTGGTCAGTGCAGCCGGGCGGTGCTCTGCGGCAGCCGGTAGGTGCGGTTCTCCAGCGGTTCGACCAGCCCGTCGGCGACGAGCCCGTCCAGGGCGCGGGCCCGCTGCACCGGGTCGTGCCACACCTGGTCCAGCACGGCCTGCGGCACCGGCCCGTGCGACTCGCGCAGCACGGCCAGCAGCTTGCCGCGGACCTGCCGGTCCGTGCCGGCGTACGTCTGCCGGCGGCGTGGCGGCCCCTCGTGCACGGGCGCACCGGCGCGCTGCCAGGCGCACTTGTCCAGGATCGGGCAGCGGTCGCACTCGGGGCTGCGCGCGGTGCACACCAGTGCGCCCAGCTCCATCGTGGCCGCGGCCCAGCGCGCGGCGAGCGCGTCGTCCTCGGGGACGAGGGAACGGGCCAGCTTCCGCTCGGCCGCGGTCGTCGCGTTCGGCGGGTACTGCCGTCCGGCGACCGCGCGGGCGAACACCCGCCGGACGTTGGTGTCCAGGACGGCGTGCCGCTGTCCGTAGGCGAAGGAGGCCACCGCGGCCGCGGTGTACTCGCCGACTCCCGGCAGGGCGAGCAGCTGTGCGTGCTCGGTCGGGACGTCGCCGCCGTGCCGTTCCGCTATGGCCGAGGCGGCGCCGTGCAGGCGCAACGCGCGGCGCGGGTAGCCCAGCCGTCCCCAGGCGCGGACCGCCTCCCCGGACGGTTCGGCTGCAAGGTCGGCGGGGCGCGGCCAGCGCGCGAGCCACTGCTCGTAGACCGGCAGCACGCGGGCCACCGGGGTCTGCTGCAGCATGAACTCGCTGACCATGACGCCCCACGCGCCCGCTTCCGGGCGGCGCCAGGGCAGGTCGCGGGCGTGCTCGTCGAACCAGTCGACGACGGGGCTGTGCAGGTCCGAGCGCTGGACGGTGGTGCCGGTCTGGTCGGTGACGTCCCCTCTGCCGGAGACGTCCATGTCTTCGTTGTCCGGTACGAGGCCTGCGGATTCCGCAGACCGCGCAGCGGTCTCTGTGGTCGCAGTCATGGCAGGACCGATCGTGGCACGCGACCCGGTCCGAGCCGAAACGGCCACGCGGGCGCGTCCGAGGCATTGGGCTGAATGGACCGCTCATCGGACGATCCGCCACTTGTGCGGCGGGTGGCACTCGGGTGACGGGTGATAGTGCGTAAGGTTTGCGCCGTGGGATCTCTGCGCAATCCGATCGGTCCGCTCCCCGCCTCCATCTACTGGCGGCGCAGGGCGGGCGCGCTGTGCATCCTGGTGCTGCTCGCGGCGCTGGCCGTGTGGGCCGTCAGCCTGACCGGCGGCGGTGACGGCGACTCAGCCGGGCAGGGCAAGGGCGGCGGGCCCGTCGAGTCCATCACGCCCGGGCCCAGTGCGTCCGAGTCGCTGCCGGACGACCGGCCGGGCGGCCGCGACGAGGTGAACGGCGGCGGGAGCGGATCCGCCGGCGGTTCCGCGGCCGGCGGCACGGCGGGCGACGGCGGTTCCGCCGCGGGCTCGGGTTCCGCGGGCGGTTCGTCGGGCGGCGACGACGAAGGCTCCGCCGGCACGGGCGGCACGGGCGGCACGGGCGGCAGCCTCACCGGCGGCGACGGCGTCCCGGCCGGATCCGGCATCCCCGGCTGCTCCTCGAAGGACGTCGAGGCGACGCTGCGCAGCAAGGAGAACACCTACGAGCCCGGCGACGACCCGGTGCTCGTCCTGACCCTGCGCAACGACTCCGGCTCCGACTGCGTCGTCGACCTCGGCGGCAAGGGCACCGTCACCACGATCACCGGCTCCGACGACGAGCCGGTGTGGGCCTCCGACGACTGCCCGGACGGCGACGCGCACGCCTGGGTGCGGGTCTCGGCGCACGACACCAGCACCCACAAGATCCACTGGGACCGCCGCCGCAGCAGCAAGGAGTGCGCGACCCCGTCCGCGAAGCACGCACCGCCCGGCACCTACCTGGCGGAGGTCGCCGTCGACGGCCTCCCCAAGACCCGCACCTCGTTCGTCCTCGCCAAGAGCTAGCCCGGTCGTCGTGGGGGAAGCCGAACTGCGTGACCGCATCGAGCGGTATTACGCCTCCGTGCCCTTGCACTTCGCCGACTCGGAGGATTTCGGGTCGCTGCGCCTGTTCGTCCGGAAGCAGCCGGGCGCGCCGTACTACGGCGGCCCGAACCATGCCCAGCCTGCGGTGGCCGGGGAGGCGGAGGTCGCCCCCGAGGACGTCGCGCGGGTCCGCGCCCGCCAGCGGGAACTGGGCGTGCCGGAGGCCTTCGAGTGGTTGGCCGAAATCGTTCCGGGTCTGCGTGCCCGCATGGAGGCCGACGGGCGGCGTGTCGCAGAACGC
>DASSBO010000536.1:0-2262 GCA_035698655.1 Streptomyces sp. | reverse complement strand
CTCAACACGCTGGTGTGGCGGGGGCTGCCGACCGAGCGGACCGTCGCCGCCCCGGCCGTGACCGCCTGGGTGCACTCCCTGCGCGAGCAGGACCCGTACCTGCGCGAGGAGTGCCGGGTGATCCTGCTCGGCGAGGTCGCCTCGGTCGCGGTGCCGCACCCCGTCTACGACGGGCTGCCCGGTGTGCCCTACCAGTACCGCGAGCTGCTGGGCTGCATCTGGCGCGAGCCGCTGACCCGGTACCTGGACGCAGGCGAACGGGCCAGGACGCTGGCGTCCCTGATCCATACCGACGGCGACGGCCGGGCGTTCACCGCCGAACTGGTCGCCCGCTCCGGACTGGCCCCCCGGGTGTGGCTGCGGCACCTGTTCGCCGCGCTGCTGCCGCCGCTGCTGCACTTCCTCTACCGGTACGGCACGGTCTTCTCGCCGCACGGGGAGAACGCGATCGTCGTCTTCGACGACCGGGACGTGCCGGTACGGCTGGCGGTCAAGGACTTCGTGGACGACGTGAACGTCAGCGCCCGGCCGCTGCCGGAGCACGCCGCCATGCCGGACGAGGTCCGTGCGGTGCTGCTCACCGAGGAGCCGGGCTTCCTGACCCAGTTCATCCATTCGGGTCTGTTCGTGGGGGTCTTCCGCTTCCTGGCGCCGCTGTGCCAGGACCAGCTCGGCGTCCCCGAGCGGGACTTCTGGGCGCTGCTGCGCGCGGAGGTCCTGCGCTACCACGCCCGCTTCCCTCAGCTGAAGGAACGCTTCGAGACCTTCGACCTGCTCACCGAGCGCATCGAGCGGCTGTGCCTGAACCGCAACCGGTTGCACATGGACGGTTACCGGGACCGCGCCGAGCGGCCGCACGCGGCGGTGCACGGCACGGTGGCCAACCCGCTGCACGGAGGCTGACTGTCGGTGCCGACGCGTAGGGTGTGTGGCCTATGAGCCAGCCCGCCCTCACCGAACTGCTGCACGCCGCCGTCGAAGCCGTAGGCGGCACCGAACGTCCTGGCCAGGTGGCCATGGCCGAGGCCGTCGCCGAGGCCGTTGAGGACGGCTCGCACCTGCTCGTGCAGGCCGGCACCGGCACCGGCAAGTCGCTCGGCTACCTCGTGCCCGCCCTCGCGCACGGCGACCGGGTCGTCGTCGCCACGGCGACGCTGGCGCTGCAGCGGCAGCTCGTCGAGCGGGACCTTCCGCGCACGGTCGACGCGCTGCATCCGAAGCTGCGGCGCCGGCCCGAGTTCGCCACACTCAAGGGGCGTTCCAACTACCTGTGCCTGCACCGGCTGCACGAGGGCGTGCCGCAGGAAGAGGAGGAGGGGCTCTTCGACCCGTTCGAGGCGGCCGCGCCGACCAGCCGGCTCGGCAAGGACCTGCTGCGGCTGCGCGACTGGGCGGACGAGACGGAGACCGGCGACCGTGACGCGCTCCGGCCCGGCGTCTCGGACCGGGCCTGGTCGCAGGTGTCCGTCTCGGCCCGCGAGTGCCTGGGGGCGACCCGCTGCCCGTACGGCGCCGAGTGCTTCGCCGAGGCGGCGCGGGAGCGGGCCAAGCTCGCCGAGGTCATCGTGACCAACCACGCGCTGCTGGCCATCGACGCCATCGAGGGCGCGCCCGTCCTCCCGGGGCACGAGGTGCTGATCGTCGACGAGGCGCACGAGCTGGTCTCCCGGGTCACCGGTGTGGCAACGGGCGAGCTGACGCCCGGCGGCGTCCACCGGGCGGTGCGGCGCGCCGCGAAGCTCGTCGACGAGAAGGCGGCCGACCGGCTGCTGACCGCCGCCGAGAGCTTCGAGCGGATCATGGAACTGGCCATGCCCGGCAGGCTGCAGGAGATCCCCGAGGATCTCGCCCACACTCTCGGCACGCTCCGGGACGCCGCGCGCGAGTGCATCACGGCTCTCGGCAACACCCGGGACTCCTCGGTGCAGGACGAGGATGCGGTGCGCAAGCAGGCGCTGGCCTCCGTCGAGAACGTGCACGACGTCGCCGAACGCCTGGTGCAGGCCTCCGAGTACGACGTGGTCTGGTGCGAGCGGCACGACCGGTTCGGTGCCTCGCTGCGGGTGGCGCCGCTGTCGGTCTCCGGCCTGCTGCGCGAGAAGCTCTTCGAGGACCGCTCGGTCGTGCTGACCTCGGCGACGCTGAAACTCGGCGGGGACTTCGACGGCGTCGGCGCCTCGCTCGGGCTGCGTCCCGAGGGCGACACCTCCGACGAGGAGGCCCCGGTGTGGCGCGGCCTCGACGTCGGTTCACCGTTCGACT
>DASSBO010000535.1:0-6422 GCA_035698655.1 Streptomyces sp. | reverse complement strand
ACACACCTGGAGGAAACTCATGGCAGTACCCACCGCCCTTCTGCACGGCCCGACTGCCCAGCGGCTCCGCGCCGAAGGGCGCGCCGAAGCACGCGCCGAAGCACGCGCCGAAGACGTGCTGCTTCTGCTCGACCAGCGCGGTGTCGAGGTTCCCGACGACGTGCGTGAGCACATCGCCGGTTGCCGGGAGACGGAGACGCTGGACCGCTGGTTCACCCGTGCCATCACCGCCGAGAGTGTCGGCGAGGTGTTCGGCGAAGACTGAGGCGGAGACGTCGGTCAGGGGCGGGTTTCGCGGGCGCGGGTCTCACCCTGGTCCGCGCGCTTCGCCTTCAGGCGGGCCGCCTCTTTGCGGACTCCCGCCTGCGTCGCCCGCTCCTGTTCCAGCCACTGCGGGTTCTCGTCCTTCAGCGCGTCGATCTGCTCCGTCGTGAGCGCCTCGGTCACGCCACCTCGTGCGAGCCCCGAGATGGACACGCCCAGCTTCGCCGCCACCACCGGGCGCGGGTGGGGGCCGTCGCGCCGCAGGTCCTGCAGCCACTCCGGCGGGTCGGTCTGCAGCGCGTTCAGCTCGCTGCGGGAGACGACGCCCTCCCGGAACTCGGCGGGCGTGGCCGGAAGGTACACACCCAGCTTCTTCGCCGCAGTCGCGGGCTTCATCGTCTGGGTGTTCTGGTGCGAGGACATGAGGCCAGGCTACCGAGCGGGTGCGGCACCCCGGACCACCGGCCGATAGCCTGGCAGGGTGACCGACCCGGACGATGCCTCCCCCTCCTTCCGGCTCGCCTACGTGCCCGGCGCGACGCCCGCCAAATGGGCACGCATCTGGAACGAGCGGAAGCCGGACGTCCCCCTCGCTCTGCACGCCGTGCCCGCCGCCGAGGCCTGCGACGTGCTGCGCGACGGCGGCGCCGACGCCGGCCTGGTGCGGCTGCCCGTCGACCGGACGTTCTTCAGCGCCATCCCGCTGTACACGGAGACGACCGTCGTCATCGTCCCTAAAGATCACCTGGTGACGGCCGCCGACGAGGTGACCTGCGACGACCTGGCCGACGAGGTGCTCTGGCACCCGCTGGACGAGGTCCTGGAGTGGGAGCAGCGGCCGGGCCATGCAGCCCAGACGCGCCCCGCGACGACGGGCGAGGCCGTCGAGCTCGTGGCCGCAGGCGTCGGCGTGCTCGTCGTGCCGCAGTCGCTCGCGCGGCTGCACCACCGCCGCGACCTCACCTACCGGCCGGTCACCGACGCCCCCGTCTCACGCATGGCGCTGGCCTGGCCGGAGGAGCGCACCACCGACCTGGTGGAGGACTTCATCGGCATCGTCCGCGGCCGTACCGTCAACAGCACCCGCGGCCGCCGTACGGCCTCCGAGCCGGCCCCGAAGCGCGACCCGTCCGCGAAGGGCGGCGCAAAGGGCGGTGCGAAGGGCGGCGCTCAGCGTCAGTCCGCCGGCCGTGGCCGTGCCGGCGCGGCGCGCGGTGCCCGCCGCGGCCGGCCCCGACGCCGCTCCTGACGCGTCGGGCTCAACGCTGCGGGGCGGGCCTCCGCCGGCCCGCCAGGGCGAGGACGACGCCCAGGGTGCCGGCGAAGACCGGCCAGTAGACGTACCGGAAGTCCGTCGCCGGCAGGATCGGCAGGTAGCCGAGGATGTAGAGCGCCGAGCTGACGCCCAGCGCCCGCACCGGCATCCGGAACGCGCCCCGGCCCGGCCGGATGCAGAGCACCAGGGCCACCGCCAGCCAGAACCAGGCGTCGAAAAGGAACGGCAGGTCCTTCGCCGTGCCCTCGACGTACGTGCCCAGCGCCGCCTCCAGGCGCGGGTGCGAGACCGAGATGCCCAGGTCGTTCTCGAGCACCCCCGGCTGGTACGGCTGGCGGCTGGAGAAGAGGAACCCGGCGAAGAGCTGCAGCCGGTATCCCGCGTAGCCGGCGGCGTGCTGCGGCATCTGGTGCAGCCACACCGACCGGATCTGGTCCGTGTGGGCGACCGCTGTAAACGGCCCGTTTGCGCCGCGCCCGTAGCAGGTCCAGTAGGAGTTCGACAACGAACTGATGCGGTCGCAGCTCTTCGCGGCACTCACCAGGTGCTCGCGCAGGTCCGGCGTGACGTGCGCCGCCCGCAGCTCCTGCGGGCTCAGCACGTGCAGCAGGTCGTCCAGCATGATCTGGCTGACCTGGCTGGTCGACGCCGGGCGGGCCAGGGAGGAGATCGCAACGGTCGGCACCAGGATGCCCAGCACCAGGGCCGCCGAAGCGCCCACCCATACCCGTCCGCGCGCAGACTCGCGCCTGCGCAGCGCCAGAACGAGCATCGCGAAGACCGGGACCGCCGCGAACACGGCGTTCTTGCGCACCAGAACCGCGTAGACCAGGAAGACCAGCCCGAGCGCGAAGAGCACCCGCCGCGCCGCCACCCGGGCGGCCGGCACCCGGCGTCCCGTCAGTGCCGCCGCGACGGCCGCCAGCAGGGCGAACGCCATGTGGACGTCCTTCCACACCACGCCCGCGAACGTCAGCGCCGGCGGGAACAGCCCGACGGCCAGGACGGCCAGGGACCACGCGAGGCTTCCGGTCGCCGCCCGCACGCACCGGGCGATCGTCCACAGCGCGCCCCACAGCACCACCGCCTGCAGGACCGCCATGCTCGCCGGCGTCCCCGTCACCGCGATCAGCGCCCGCCACAGCAGACTCATCGCCGGCGGATGCCAGTCGTTCAGCGGCTCTGAGCCCAGCGCCTGCTTGAGCTGGTACAGGGTGTCGTAGCTCATGTAACCGGGGGAGAAGGTCACCACCGTGCCCGCGCAGCACAGCGCGGCGACCGCCGCCGACATCAGGTCCGCGCGGTGCCTGCGCAGCAGCACCCGTGCCTTCCGCCGCGCCGGGCGGGAGGCGGCCGGCGCCGCGGACGCATTGCCCGGCGCCGTGACGAAGACGTAGCGCCGGTAGGCGACGAAACGGAAGACGGTGGCCAGCACCCAGCCGGTGATGCGCGCGATGTTGTCCGCCGCGACCGAGGGATCGTCGACCAGCCTGCGTGCCAGGAAGACCGTGCCCGCGGTGATGGCGATGCCCACGACGTTGACCACCACGAACAACGCCAGCTCCGGCCCCACGTGCTCCCGGTGCCGGCGGCGGTAGGTCCAGTAGCGGTTCCCGGCCCAGCTCAGCAGTGTCGCCGTCCCCGTGGCGACCACGGACGCCGAGACCGGCGCCGTGTGCATCGGGCCGCCCCCGGCCGTCCCTGGCAGGCCGAAGACGAGCAGGTTGTACCCGCCGTTGTCGATCACGAAGGCCAGCGCGCCCACCACGCCGAACTTCGCCACCTCGCGCCAGATCCCCCGCACGGCGTCACACAGGCGCACCGTCACGGTCTCCAGGCTCGACACAGGCAGGACGCTAAACGGCCGCCGCGCGCGGGCCCGCGACGGCGCGCCCCCGCCCGACCGGGTGTCACCGGGGCGCAGTACGAACGGCATCCGATCGGCTGAAGGGACGGTCATCCCGCGGTGCGCCCCCGCCGGCCGCCCGCCGGACGGCGGCAGCATGGCCGCCAGTCGTCCGCCGGAGGTGCCCGTGAGCCCGACGATCGCCTGCGTCGTGCCGTGCCACAACGAGGAGACGGCCGTCGCCACGGTGGTGCGGGACCTGCGGGCGGCGCTGCCCGAGGCCGAGATCTACGTCTACGACAACCGCTCGACCGACCGCACCGCCGAGGTCGCCCGCGAGGCCGGCGCGACCGTCCGCCAGGAACTGCGCAAGGGCAAGGGAAACGTCATCCGCCGGGCCTTCGCCGACATCGACGCGGACGCCCTCGTCCTGATCGACGGCGACGACACCTACGAGGCCGCCCGGGCACGGGACATGGTCGACCTGCTCTTCGAGGGCCCCTACGACCAGGTGCTCGGTGTTCGCCACCAGACCTGCGACGGCGCCTACCGCGCCGGGCACGCCGCCGGGAACCGGCTGCTCACCGGCTCGGTCCGCGCCCTGTTCGGCCACGAGGTGACCGACATGCTCAGCGGCTACCGGGTCTTCTCCCGCCGCTTCGTGAAGTCCTTCCCGGCGCTCTCGCACCAGTTCGAGACCGAGACCGAGATGACGGTCCACGCCCTCAAGCTCCGGCTGCCGACCGCGGAGGTCCCCGTCGCCTACAAGGACCGGCCCGACGGCGGCGAGAGCAAGCTGCACACCTACCGCGACGGGTGGCGGATCCTGCGCGTCATCGCCAACCTGGCGCGCCGGGAACGGCCTGCCCTGGTGCACGCGGCGGTGGCGGGGATCCTCGCGCTGACCGCCCTGCTGCTCGGCGTGCCCGTCATCGCCGAATTCCTGCGGACCGGGACCGTCCCGCGCATTCCCACCGCGATCCTCGCCGCCGCGCTGATGACGATCGCCGCGCTGGTGCTGCTCGTCGGCTACATCCTCGAGTCGGTCATGCACATGCGCCAGGAGCAGTCACGGCTCGTCCACCTCGCCTACCCGGCGCCCTGCAAAGCCGCCGCACCGCCCGAAGTGACCGGCTGAAACCGGCGCGGGCAGCGAGGAATCTCACGGCCCGCAAATTTGGTTCCCGAACACGGCAGGTGTTTTCCTCCTTACGTATCACCATGCGGACAGGAGCGGTGCAACCACACGTGAAGAGGATGTTCACGGCCCCCGACCCGGGCCGGCTGAGGCTGCGCACGGCCGCGCGAGCGGTGCTCGGCATCGGCCTCGCGGTCACGGCCTGCGAGCTGGCGGGCATGCCGCTGGACGCCTCCATCACCGGCGGTCTCGCCGCACTCCTGGCGCTGTTCACCGTCACGGACCCCACGGTGCGGCGGCAGGCCGTCACCACCGCCGCGCTGCCCGCCGTCGGACTGCCGTCCCTCGCGCTCGCGGCCGTGCTGCACGGACACCACCTGGCCAGGGACGCGGTCTTCCTCGCCGTCATCCTCGCCGGAGCGTGGGCGCGCCGCTGGGGCCCGCGGGGACACGCGCTGGGCATCTTTGCCTTCATGATGTTCTTCGTCGCCCAGTTTCTGCGCACGGTCCCCGAAGACCTGCCGCTGGTGGCCGGCGCCGTCCTCATCGCGCTGGCGGTCGCCGGTCTCGTCCGGTTCGGGCTGTGGTGCATCGAACGCCGCTTCCCGGCCGCGCCGGTACCCGCCGCGCCGCAGCAGCGCGGGCTGCGCAGCCCCACCACCCGCCTCGCCCTCCAGGTCACGGCCGCCTGCGCGGTCGCGCTCGTGGCCGGCGAGGCCCTGTCCCAGACCCGCTGGTACTGGGCCGTCGCCGCCGCCTGGTGGATCTTCGTGAACACCGCATCCCGCGGAGAGACGCTGGTCCGCGGCTTCCGGCGGCTGCTGGGGACCGCGACGGGGATCTGCGTCGGCATGCTCGTCGCCGTCCCGCTGCACGCAGCGACCGCACCGACCGCCGTCCTCGTCGCCGTGTGCGTCTTCGGGCTGTTCTACACCGCGGCGCTGTCCTACAGCTGGATGATGTTCTTCGTCACCGTCCTGGTCAGCCTGCTCTACGGGCTGGTCGGCGTGCTCCACCCGGGGCTGCTCCAGCTGCGCCTGGAACAGACCGCCATCGGCGCGCTGGGCGCCGTGGTGGCCGTCGCACTCGTTCTGCCCGTCACGACGCACGCCGCCACCGACGCGTGGATCCACCGCGCCCTGCAGTGCGTCCACCGGTGTGCCGCGCTCGCCGCCGACCGGCTGGCCGGCGAGCAGGACGCCGATCCGGCACCCCGCGTCGTGGAACTCGAACAGCTCCTGGGGCGGGTGCGGGTCTCCCTCGCGCCGCTCGTGCACCCCCTCAACCCGCTCAGGACGCGCAAGAAGCGGGCCCGCGAGGTGCTCGTTCTCCTCGACGACTGCGCCCGGCAGGTGCGCGGCCTGGCCGACCTCGCCGCCGACACCTCCGCCGCACACGACGAGCGGCTGGCGGCCGCCAGCCGGCGCGTCGAGACGGCCATCGAGACCCTGCTGGTCCCGGCAGCAGCCGGCATGAACGCCCCCACGGCGGCCACCGGCCGTGCCGCGGAGCCGGTCGCCGCGCGGCACCCGGGCACCGACCGGGCGCTCGCCCACCTGCACGGCCTCGAGACCGCGCTGCACTCCCTCGCGGCGCCCTTGCAGGCCGGACACCGCCCGGTGGCCCGGGCGGCCTGACCGGCTGGGGGCCGCGGATGGCCCACACTGTCCGGCCCGCTCCGCCACCGGCTGCTACCGTCGCTCTGATCTTGCCGAAGCAGTGCATCGACGAGCGGAGAGGGCCGAGTGACGGTGACCGACCAGACGGGGCAGCCGACGGAGCGTGCGTACATCGGGTCGTTCACGGCGGACGGTGGACGCGGCGTGACCACCGCCGCCCTCGACACCGCGACCGGTGGGCTGCGCGCCCTCCACCACACCGATGCCGCCGTGCCCAAC
>DASSBO010000534.1:0-15425 GCA_035698655.1 Streptomyces sp. | reverse complement strand
CCAGGTGTCGCCGAGACAGCCGCGGACCTGCCAGCCGTCGGTGAGGTCCTGATGGTCGGTCATGCCGGGCTGCTGCCCCTCTCCAGCAGGTCGGTCTCCTCGACGGGCTCCCGTGGCTCGGACGGCACGCGGAACGTCTTGATCTCGCACGGCCCGAAGTCGGCCTCGATGACGCGTCCGCCGAGCATGGGCAGAGTGATGCGGGTCCCGGGCGCTGCCCGGCCGGCGGACTCGTAGGCGCGCACGATCAGGTCGCCGGAGCCCGCCTCGTCGCCCTTGACGACGGTGACCAGGACGGTCCCGGCGCCGTCGTCGGCGTGCGCGGAGCGCTGCGCGAGCGGCCCGTCGTGGAAGGTCTCCAGCAGGGTGACCGGCCCCTGGTTGAGTTCGGCGGCACGGCGCACCGGGTCGGCGGCGCGCCAGTCGCCGGCGTGCGGGAGGAGCAGGGTGCGGAAGGTCTGCCGGCCCTGGTCGAGGTGGTCGTAGACGCCGTCGGGGTCGAGTTGCCGTGGTTCGTGCCACGCGTAGACCGGGCTGCGCAGCGCGGTGAGACCGATGTCGCCGCCGAGGACGTCGTGGCCGTACTTGGCGTCGTTGGCCACTGTCAGGCCGGCCGCGCGGCCGTCGGGCAGGGTGCCGGTGACGTCGACCCAGGCCTGGGTGGGTTCCTCGGTGCCGTCGGGGGTGCGTGCGAGGTGGCCGTAGGGGATCTCGTGGGTGGCGGTGACCTCGCTCAGCGCCGTGGGGTGGCGCAGCTTGAGGGTCTTGAGCTGTTCGTGCCAGTCGACGGTGGTGCGGACCTCGACCTGCCGGGATCCGGCGGAGAGCACCAGTTCCTCGGCCAGCGTGGAGGAGCCGTAACGGGATTCGACGCGCAGCACGGCGCGGACCGGGCCGTGCTCGACGAGGCGGACGCGGCGGCAGCCGAAGGTGCCCTCGGCTCTGTCGAAGGCTCGCACGCGGTGGCCCCAGGTGTCGGCGGGGTCGTCGACGACGACGGCGCGCGGACCCGGGTGAGCCGGCACCAGTTCCACCTGGTGGTCCTTGTCGTACAGGGAGGACAGCCACCCGGTGGCGGGGTCGACGGCGAGCCGCAGGTGGGCGTTCTCCAGCGTGGTGTCGGTGGCGGCGACCTCACCGGCGGCGGGTGTGCCGGCCTGCCCGGGGCGCAGGTGGTAGACGCGGTGGCCCAGCGGGGGCACCGCCGCGCGGAAGGCGACGCGGCCGCGGCTGCCGTTCATCACCGCTTCGGAGCGGGTGGTCTGCACGGGGACGGGACGGTCCTGCTCGTCGGTGAGGGTGGCGCCGGCCGCCTTGCCGAACTCCGTCTCGACGTCGGTGTGCAGTTCCCACGGGTGGGGGTTGAAGACGACGAGCGGGAAGGTCTCCTCGCGCAGCGGAATGTCGATGCGGCGGGCGACGGCCTGCACGGACTCGTTGAGCACCTCGGCCGCCAGCGACCGGGCGCGGCCGAAGTCGTCGCGGGCGTCATCGTAGGCGGAGGGTATGGAGGTGCCGGCCAGGATGTCGTGGAACTGGTTGAACAGCACCAGCTTCCATGCCTCGCCGAACTTCTCGAGCGGGTAGTCGCAGCCGGCGACCGCGGCGGCCACGGATGCCCACTTCTCTGCGCGCTGCAACTCGTTCTCGGCTCGGCGGTTCCACGCCTTCACGCCGGAGTGGGAGGTGTAGCAGCCGGGTCCGTGGTGCTGCAGTTCACCGGCGTGCACCGGGATGTCGTCGCGGGCGCGCAGCCGGTCGAGGTACGCCTCGGGGTGGCTGAGCTGCAGCTTGGGCAGTCCGCCGAGGGAGTCCAGGCGGCGGATGCTGTCGAGGTTGGCCTTGGTGGGGCCGCCGCCGTGGTTGCCGACGCCGTAGAAGACCATCAGCTCCGGCTCGTCCGGCGGCATGATCGCCAGCGCCTTGTCGAGATGCCCGCCGATGTCCTGGCCGTTGCTGGTGTACTCGTGCGGCAGCCGGTAGGCCAGCACGCGGGAGCCGTCGGGTGCCTGCCAGTGGAAGAACTGGCCGGGCAGTCTCTGTTCGTGCGGTCCGGGCCGCAGGAAGACGTAGCCGTCCATGCCGGCCTTGCGCAGCAGTTGCGGCAGCATCGCGTTGTGCCCGAAGGGGTCCACGTTGCAGCCGACGGTGGCGGCCGTGCCGAACCGGTCCAGCAGGTAGCGCTGTCCGTACAGCGCCTGGCGGACGAACGACTCCCCCGAGGGGACGTTGCAGTCCGGCTCGATCCACCAGCCGCCCACGATCTGCCAGCGGCCCTCGGCGACCCGCTTGCGTATCCGGTCGAACAGGCCCGGGTCGTGACGTTCGATCCACTCCAGGTACATCACGGAGTCACAGGTGAACACGAAGTCGTCGTACTCCTCCATGCGGTCGGCTGCCGAGGCGAAGGTGGCGCGGATCTCCTGCAGGCCCTCCGGCCAGCGCCACAGCCACACCGGGTCGATGTGCGCGTTGCCGACCAGGTGCAGGGTGCGCTCTGACGAGCTCGGGCCGGCCGGGCCGGCGGCGGGGGCGGTCATGCTGAGGTCTCCAGACGTTCGTGGTCGGTGCTCTCGGCCCAGGCGTCGACTGCTTCGCTGAGCAGGTGCAGCAGCGTCAGATGCATCTCCTGGATGCGGGCGGTGGCCGTCGCGGGGACGATCAGGGCGTGGTCGGCGTGTTCGGCGGCGGGCAGGCCGCCGGCCTCGCCGCCGCCGAAGAGGACGGTGACGGCGCCGGCGGCCCGTGCCGCCTGCAGCCCCCGCACGACGTTGGGCGAGCGGCCGGAGGTGGTGAAGCCGATGACCATGTCGCCGGGACGGGCCAGGGCGGTGACCTGCCGGGAGAAGAGGTCGTCGAAGGAGTAGTCGTTGGCGATGCAGCTGACGACGGAGGGGTCGGTGGTCAGCGCGACGGCGGCCAGCGGGCGGCGTTCGCGCAGGTAGCGGCCGATGAGTTCGCCGGCCAGGTGCTGGGCGTCGGCCGCGCTGCCGCCGTTGCCGAAGGTGTACAGCCGTCCGTCGCCGGCGTAGACGTCGATCAGCGCCTCGGCGACGCGCCGGAGTTCGGGCAGCAGGGCGCGGGTGCGTTCGGCGGTGGCGAGGTGCTCGCCCAGTTGCCGCGCGCTGATGTCAGGCATGGGGCTCCACGGTGGTGCGGTCTGCGTCGTCGGTCGTACCGGCGGCCGGACGGCCGTCCAGGGCGGGGGTGAGGCGTTCGAAGGCGACGGCGGCGGCTCCGAGGACGCCGTTGTGCTCGCCGCGGGCCGCCCGGGTGATGCGGACGGCGCGTGCGGCCGGCCCCATGGCCTGGGCGGCGACCAGCCGGCGCACGGGGGCCAGCAGCTGGTCGCCGGAGCGGGTGACGCCGCCGCCGAGGACCAGGAGGTCGGGTTCGAAGAGGTTGACCAGGGAGGTGAGTCCGTCCGCCAGGGTGTGGACGGTCTCCTGCCACACCTCGAGGGCGACGGGGTCGCCCTCGCCGGCCGCGGCGGAGACCTCCGCGGCGGTCAGCGGGTCGCAGGCGGCCAGCGTGGTGTGCACACCGGCCGTTGCGGCCTCGGCGACGGCGTCGGCGGCCCGCTCGGCGATCGAGGTGCCGGAGGCGTAGGCCTCCAGGCAGCCGTGGCGGCCGCAGCCCCGGCAGAGCCGGCCGCCGGAACGCACCGTGACGTGGCCGGGTTCGCCGCCGTTGCCGGCCGCACCGCGGAACGTGCGGCCGTCCAGCACGGCGCCGCCGCCGATGCCGGTGGACACCGTGAGGTACAGCAGGTGGCGGCTGTCCCGGCCGGCGCCGAACCGCCACTCCCCCGCCGCGCCGGCCGTCCCGTCGTTGTCGAGGACGGCCGGCATGCCGAAGCGTTCGGCGGCGCGGGCGACGACGGGTACGTCGGTCCAGCCGGGCAGGTGCGGCGGGCACTGAAGGACGCCGGCGGCGGAGTCGAGCGGGCCGCCGCAGCCGATGCCCGTACCGGTCAGGCGCAGTGGCCGGGAGCCGGGCGGTGCGGCGCGGGTGAGCGCCTCCTCACCCAGGTCGAACAGTCGTTTGAGGCCCGCCTCCGGGCCGTCCTGGGCACCGGTGGGGCACACGGCGAACGACAGCAGGGTGCCGTCCGCGCGTACCACGCCGGCGGCGAGCTTGGTGCCGCCGATGTCCAGACCCAGCACGGCCTCGTCGGCGGCGGAGCCGCCACGGCTGTGGTGCTGCACGTTCAACCCTTCCGTCCGGTGGTGGCGATGCCGGAGACGAAGTGCCGCTGCCCGACGAAGAACACGATGATCATCGGCAGGGTGACCACGACGCTGGCGGCGCAGACGATGTCCCAGCGCATCTCGCCGCCCTCGCCGAACTGGTCGAGCACGGCCTTCAGTCCGCGCGGCACGGTGTACAGGTCCGGGTCGCGCAGGTAGATCAGCGGCCTGATCAGGTCGGTCCAGGAGGCCTGCACCTCGAAGATGAAGGTGACGATCATGGCCGGCTTGCACAGCGGGACCGCGATCCGCCAGAACATCTTCCAGTAGCTCGCGCCGTCGACACGCGCCGCCTCGAACAACTCGCGTGGCAGCCCCAGGAAGAACTGCCGCAGCAGGAAGATGTAGAAGGCGCTGCCGAACAGGTTCGGTGCCCACAGCGGTATCTGGGTGCTCGCCAGGTGCAGCCAGTCCCAGATCAGGTACTGCGGAACCATGGTCACCACCGCGGGCAGCATCATGGTCGCCATCACCAGACCGAACAGGAGGTTGCGTCCGGGGAAGCGGAAGTAGGCGAAGCCGAAGGCGACGATGGCGCTGGAGAAGGTGACGGAGACGGCGGCCGCCAGCGTCACCGTGATGCTGTTGCCCAGCCAGGTGAGCAGTGGCACCTGGTTCCAGATCTCGACGTAGTTGCCCAGCTGCCAGGTGTGCGGGATCAGCGAGTTGTCGAAGACCTCGCTGGAGGGCTTGAACGAGGCGCTGATCAGCCACAGGAACGGGTAGACGAAGATCACGGTGGCCACGGTCAGGGCGAGCAGCCGCAGCGGGGTGCTCACCTTTCCGCCGTCGCGCCGGCCGAGGCGGCGGCGGGGGCGCGGCGCTTCGGGGGGCCGGCGTCCGCCGGTCCTCGGCGCGCCCGTGGGCTGCTCGTCGCGTTCGGAGGAGAGCGCGGGCGTGGTGATGCCGGTCATCGGGCGTCTCCCTCGTAGTAGACGAACCGCTTGCTGAGCCGCGCCTGGATGAGCGTGATCACCAGGATGACGGCGAAGAGGAGCCACGAGAGCGCCGACGCGTAGCCCATGTGCATGAACTGGAACGCCTGCTGGAAGAGGTAGACGACGTAGAACAGCGCGGCGTCGTGGCTGTAGGTCTGCGCGTTGCTCGTGCCGAAGAAGGCGGTGTAGGCCTCGGTGAAGGTCTGCAGCGAGTAGATGGTGTTGACGATGAGGGTGAAGAACAGCGCGCCGGAGATCTGCGGCAGCGTCACGTGGCGGAACGCCTGCCACCTGCCGGCGCCGTCCAGTTCGGCGGCCTCGTACAGGTCCTGCGGCACGTTGCGCAGCGCCGCGAGGTAGATGACGACGGTGCCGCCCAGTGCCCACAGGGTGGTCAGCACCAGGCCGGGCTTGATCCAGGGGCCGTCGGTCGTCCAGTTGGGTCCGGTGATCCCGACGAGGCCGAGGACGTGGTTGATCAGTCCGACGTTGCCGTTGAACAGCAGCAGGAACAGGATGC
Source organism: Streptomyces sp. (assembly GCA_035698655.1). Classification (GTDB taxonomy): domain Bacteria; phylum Actinomycetota; class Actinomycetes; order Streptomycetales; family Streptomycetaceae; genus Streptomyces. The sequence continues at coordinate 9,717 of DASSBO010000534.1, read as the reverse complement.
CGACGGCGACGGAGGGGGTCATCACCGGCAGGTAGAAGACGGTGCGGAAGAAGCCTGCCGCCCGGCCGACCCGCAGCAGCAGCATCGCCAGGGCCAGCGACAGGGCCATCATCAGCGGCACCCGCATCACGGTGAAGATCAGCGTGTTCATCATGGACGTCGCGACCTGCGGGTCCTCGAACAGCTGCCGGTAGTTCTCCAGGCCGACGCTCTGGGTGGCCTGGATGCCGTCGTAGTTGGTGAAGGACAGCACGAAGCTGGCGATCATGGGCCCGGCGGTGATGAAGACGAAGCCGAACATCCACGGCGACAGGAAGGCGTAGGCGGCCGCGGTGTCACGGCGCCGCCAGGAGGCCGTCCAGCGGCGGACGCGTTCGCGGCGGTCGGATCCGCCGAGCGTGGTCACGGTGCTCAACGTGGTTCACTCCCTTCCCTGGTTGGCGAGATCGAGGATGCTCTGGGCCTTCTTCTGCGCACTTTTCAGCGCCTCTTCGGGGGTGGTCTCCCCGGACAGCACCCGGTTGACGGCGTCCTGCCAGGCCTTGCGGAACTCGGTGCCGCCGGGGTTGGCCGGCACCGAGAAGGCGCCCTCCTGTGCGGCGTAGAGCTGGTGGCTGGCGTCGTCGAAGGCCTGATTGCCGGTGGGCTTCCACACCTGGCGCCTGATCCTGCGGTCGGCCACCTTGTTGCCGGTGAAGTCGCCGATGTAGGGGGAGCCGTCCTTGCGGATGTCGGCGGCCTTGGCCTTGGCGGCCTTCACCCAGGTGCCGGCGGAGGTGATGGTGGTGATGAAGGTGCAGGCCTTCTTCGGGTGCGGGCTGCCCTTGGGGATCGCCCAGCCGTAGCCGGAGACGAAGTTGAGCGGGTCGCCCTTGCGGTCCTTGAAGATCCGGGTGTCGAGGTTGATCTGCGGCGAGACGTCACCGAGGACGCTGAGGTACCAGTCCTCCATGGGGAAGACGCCGATCTGGTCCTTCACCATCGGGTTGCCCTTGCCGAACATGTCGAAGGAGTCGCGGCGGGACTTGACCTTCCCCCAGCCGCCCTGGGCGTTGATGAGGCTGACGGTGTAGCGCAGCGCCTCGATGACCTTCGGGGTGTCCAGCAGGGCGGTACGGCCGTCCTTGCTGATGAGGCGGCCGCCGTTCGCGTGCACCCACAGCGGGAAGAACTCGGGGATCTTGGGGTCGAAGCCGATGCGGGTGACCTTGCCGTTCTTGGTCGCGTGCAGGTCCTTCGCGAGCTTCTTCAGGCTCTTCCAGTCCGAGGTGTCGACGTCGGAGAGGCTGTGCCCGGCCGCCTTCAGCACGTCCCCGTTGATCAGGAGCGTGCGGTTGTCGTAGGAGTCGGGCAGGGAGTAGACGGTGCCGTCGAGCGTGGACTGCGACATGGCGCTGTCGCGGAAGTCGTCCAGGTCCACGCCCTTGCGCTGCAGACAGTCCGTCAGCGGCACGATCGCCCCGCGTGCCGCGTAGCCGCCGATGAGCGCGCGGTCCATGTGGACGACGTCCGGCGCGTCGTCGGCGGCGACGGCGGAGAGGAACTGCTGCTCGTCGAAGGCGCCTTCGTTCACCTGGATCTTCGTGTCGCCCAGCGCCTTTTGCGCCTCGTGCAGCCGGACGGTGGCCAGGGCGTCGCCGAGGCCGTATCCCATGGTGGTGAACGGCTGCTTGCCGGCGGCGAAGTGCACGCCGCCGCAGGCGGTCGCCGCGGGCAGCAGCCCGGTGACGACCGCGATGGTGAGCAGCGCGCGCCTGGGGCGTGAGCGCTGTGGTGGTGCCGCCATGGATCTCTCCCTCGGGGTGGTGGCAGATGCGGCGGGGGACTCAGAGCGGCGGGCGACCCGGAAATGGACTCACGGAGGGCGGCGCCGCGATGTGACATCGTTCCCACATGAGAACGTAGCCACACCCGTATGGAGGGTCAATAGGCGTGCCGGGGAGGTTTCAGGCCGTGGGTCGCCGTGCCGCCCGGTGGGCGGCCCATGCGGCGCGCAGGGCGGCGTAGTCGGACTCCTGAAGCGCCTCGCCGGTGCGGTCCAGACGGCTCGTCACGTACAGGGCGGGGACGCCGATTTCCGGCTTGACAGCGCCGTAGGCGCGCCACTGCTCCAGGTCGGGGGCGCACCAGTCGTCGGTGTCCAGCGGGGTGTGCGGACATGCCGCTGCGGCGACGGCCGCCCGGTAGCGCATCTGCGGGACGACGGGCGCCCACGGCTCCGGGTCGTCCAGGCGGAGCATGTCGTTGAGCCGGATCATGTCCGTGACGTCGGCGAAAGCGGGATGCGGGGTGTGCGTGACGACCAGGGCGTCCGGCCTGGCGGCCTTCGCCGCCCGGTAGAGCACGCGTTGGTGGGCGTGCAGCAGGGCGATGCCCCAGGAGGGGCCGTGGTGGGTGAGGCTGTGGCCGGTGGGCGTGTCGGCGGTGAAGTCGACCTTGAGCCCGTCGGCGTCCAGTCCGTCGGGTGACAGCAGGCGGGAGATGTTCGCGGCCAGCAGGGTCCGGGCGTCCGGGTGTTCGGGGTCGATGGTCACGGGCACGCCGTCGGGCGTGCGGACGCACAACTCGTCGGGCACACCCTCGGCGGACCAGGCGCGCCACCACAGCAGCACCCGCTGCCCCCGGGCGTGCCGGTCGGCGATCCACTCGCGCAGGCCGGGCCAGGCCTCCTCGTCCGGTTCCCAGGAGCCGTAGGCGCGCTGCCACTTGTCGTCGATGACGACGGTCCCGGGCACCAGTCCGTTCGCCTCGAGGAGCGCGAGATGGCCGTCGTACTCGGCACGGGTGGACAGGGCGGGGGCCGGCTCGCCGGTCTCGCGGGACCGGGCGCACTGGGCGCCCCAGCCGCAGAACATCGGTTCCGACCACCACGGCGGACGGGGGCCGTCGTCGGGGCCGGGCGCCCAGCCCCGGTCAGAGAGCCAGGCGCGGTGGGCACGCAGCCCCTCGTAGGGGTCGGGGTGGCCGGGGGTGACCAGCAGCGCGGGCGTCGTGAAGTCCCCCTCGACGCGGGTGTGCGTCTCGTACTCCAGCCGCAGGTGCCAGCCCAGGTCGGAAGGGACCCAGCAGGACCGGGTGAAGGTCAGTCCGGCGACGGGCCCGCCGAGGCCCAGCGTCCACCACGGGTGACCGGCGGGCACGGCCGGGTCGGCGTCCTCGGGCAGTGCGGCCTCGGTCAGGGCCAGGCACAGCGGCGGCGGGGTGAAGAACCAGTGGCCGCGGCCGGGCCGCGCGTCCCCGCAGGCACCGGTGACCGCGCTCTCGCCGGCGTCACGCAACAGGCGGCTTGGCGCGCCGGGAGCCGGGGAGAAGAGGGTGCGCCAGGCGTGGCCGCTCGGGCGCAGGCCGCCGCCCCGGCCGCCGAGCGCGGCGCGGGTGGCGCACAGCAGGACCTCGTCGAGGTCGCCCTCCCCCGTCACCTGCCAGCTCAGTTCGGGCCCCTGCGGAGTGCACACGATGCGGGTGGCGGCCGTGCGCCACGCGGTACTGCGCCGTGCGACCGTGACGACGGGATGTCCTCCCGCAGTGCCGAGCCGGGGTGCGTCGACGCTCAGGGTCTCGTCGCGGACGCCGGCCCGGTCGAGCGCGCCGGACAGCTGGAGTTGCAGCGGACGGCCCTCGGCCGCGGTGAGGGTGGCGGTCTCTCCGTCGGCCGGGAACATCAGGCGGTATCCGGGCGCGTCGACCTCGATCACACCCGAGTCGGTCCGGGCGGCGGTCACGGCGCCGGGTTGCCGCGCGGTCATCGCACGCTCACCAGCGCTTCGGCCTGCTGCCCGAACCGGACCGACCCGACGGTCAGGTCCGCGCCGACGCGCCGGCGTTCGGCAGGCGGGACGCCGTCCGGCACCGCGACCTCGAAGGTCGCCGTCGCGTACCGGTGGCCGCCCACCCGGAGCCGGGCCAGCGGCGGATCGGCGCTCCAGCCGGCCGGCAGGGCCAGGTGCACCTCGGCCGTCTCGGCCTGGGGGAAGGGGTTGCGGACCTCGACGTCCAGCACGACCTTCCCGCCGACCGCGGCGGCACTGCGGTAGGGGGTGATCCGGGCGCCGAAGCCCTCGGCCTCGAAGTCCAGGCCCGTCGGCAGCAGTTCGCGGTGCAGGTCGGCGAGCTGCCGACCCTTGTCCAGCAGCATGTCGAGGTAGGCGTCGCTGACCTGGAAGGGGAACCAGTGGCCGCTGATCATCAGCTCGGGACGCAGCCGGCGGTAGAGCTCGGCGCTGCGGGTGAAGTCGTCGATGCGGAAGCGGTTGCGGTACTGGTAGTTGAGGATCTCGGGGCGCAGGCCGGGCTCCCACTCGGTGGTCTGCTGGTCTCCGGTGGCCACGACGCGGCGGCCGTCGACGGTGAAGGAGTAGGCGGCGGCGTAGAGGGTGTGGCCGGGCAGGTCGTGCACGCCGATCTCGTACTCGTGCCAGGTGACCGGCGCGTTCAGCAGGAGCTCGCGTTCGACGGGTATCGGGTCGTACCACAGGCAGGGCAGGTCCCAGTGCTCCGGAAGAGTGAGCACGGGGGCGATGTGGGCCGGCGCCCACACCTGGGTGCCGTGTACTTCGCGGAGCAGATTGAACCCGGCCACGTGGTCGTCGTGGTAGTGGGTGGGCAGCGCCACTTCGACGCGGTCCACGCCGTGGTCGCGGTGCAGTGCCTCGATCGAGGCGAGGAGGGGGCGGCGGGCGGAGCGGTCGCCGCCGGCGGCCAGACCGGTGCTCAGGTCGTACCCGAAGTCGATGAGCAGCGCGGAGCCGGTCTCGGAGAGCAGCGCGTAGGAGTTGGCCATGGAGGTGGTGTTGCGCAGCAGGTGTTCGGTGACCGGCTTCCACGGTCGTTCCAGCAGTTGTTCGGGGTTCCACGGGTCGCGGCGGTGCATGTCGAGGAGCTGCTGCAGGCGGGGGCGCAGCCGGGCGACGGCCGCCGGCGGGTCGGTGACCGGGTCGCCGTGGGAGGGGAGCAGCAGTTCGGGCCGGTGTTCCAGCAGTTGCATGCAGGACAGCACGGTGGCGGCCACGCCTTCGCGGCCGGCGTTCGGCGAGATGCCGGTGTAGGCCCACTGGGTGGCGGCCAGCGACCACACGCGCCCTTCGCCGTGGATCAGGTCGCCGACGAAGGCCAGCCGTCTGCCGCCGTGTTCGACCAGGTAGCTGACCGAGCCGACGGTGTGGCCCGGGGTGGGAAGGGTGTACACGTCGAAGGGGCCGTGGCGGCGGGTGCGGTACTCGGCGACGGTACCGGTGACCGGCACCTGCTCGAGCAGGGAGAAGCGGTCCTGGCGGACGTCGTAGTCGTTGTCCAGCGGCCGGGTGCGCCAGTGTTCGTCGACGCCTGCGATCAGGTCGGCCTCGACCGGCGGCACCCACACGCGGATGCCCTCGGCCACGGCGCGGGCCAGGCCCTGGACCTGGTCCCGGTGGTGGTGGGTGACCAGGACGTCGGTGACGCGGTCGACGGCGAAGTCCGCGAGGTGGTCGAGGACGTCTCCGCTGCCGAAGTCGATGAGCACGGCCTCCCGGCCGTGGCGCAGCAGGTAGACGTTGCAGGTGTCCCTGAAGAGGAACACGTCGCTTCCGATGAGCAAGCCCGCCCCTAGAATTGATGTGTGACAACGATCCCAGGCGGGAACGGTGCCACCAGCGGACCCCGCGGTCAAGACATTCGTGCACGGCACAGGGGCCCGTGGACGGGGCAGGCATCTAGGATGCGAAGCAGCGATCGGCGGGGGACGTCGCCGGGCGAGGGCAGTGAGGGACGGGACGATGAGCACACAGGGGGAGGCGCGGCGCCGGCCGCCGCGGCGGCCGACCCTCAAGGACATCGCCCAGGTGGCAGGCGTCTCCCCGTCGACGGCGGCGCGGGCCCTGAGCGGTGAGGGCTACGTCGGCGCCGCCGCGAACAAGCGGGTGCTGGCGGCGGCGGACCAACTGGGTTACGTGCCGGACGTGCTGGCGCGTTCACTCCGCAAGCAGGTGAGCCGCTCGATCGGCGTGCTGGTCTCCGACCTGCGCAACCCGTTCTACGCGGACCTCGCCGCCGGCATCGGCCGGCACGCCCGGGCCAACGGGTACACGATGATGCTGAGCGAGGACGGCGGTTCCCCCGAGGAGGAGCTGGGCGCCGCGCAGGCCTTCGTCGCCACGCGGGTGGCGGGCGTGGTCGTCACACCGGTGTCCGAGGAGATCTCCGCCTATCTGCTGCGCCAGCGCGTCCCGGTGGTGGAGGCCGACCGCGAGTTCACCACGGAGCGCTGCGACTCGGTGGTCGTGGACAACATGGCCGCTTCGCAGCGGCTCAGCGAGCATCTGATCTCACTCGGGCACCGCCGGATCGCCCTGCTCATCGACGAGACCGACTGGACCACCGGCCGCGACCGCTTCCACGGCTACCAGGAGTCGCTCACCCGCTCGGGCATCACGGCGGACCCGACGCTGCTGGTGGCCACCGGGTCGGACGTGGCCGCCGCCCGCAAGGCCGCCGTCGAACTGCTCGTGCGGCGCGACCGGCCCACCGCGGTGTTCTCCGCGAACAACGTGATCGCCGAAGGCGTCTGGCGCGCGGCTCAGGACCTCGGGCTGCGGATCCCGGCCGATCTGAGCCTGGTGTCCTTCGACGACGCCCCCTGGATGAGCATGGTCACGCCGGGGGTGACCGCCGTCGCACAGGACGCCGTGGCGCTGGGCGAGGCGGCCATCGACGCACTGCTCGCCCGGATCAAGGACCCGGAGGCACCGGCACGCCGGGTCGTCATCGATGCGGAGATCCAGGCCCGCGGCTCGACGGCCGGCCCCCGGCAGCCCTGAGGCACTGAGGGCACTCGGTCGCTGAGCCCGCTCACTCTCCTGCGGACCGCCGCCCCTCCTCCGGCCGGCGGTGCTCGGCGGCGATGCCGAACCGCCGGCGTTCGCCCGCAGCGGACGGCGTGTGGCCGACCGACGAGACGGTGCTGATCACTCCCTCCTGCTCCGCCGCCCGGATCTCCTGAAGGCGTTCCAGGTCAGCGGCCGAGACCAGAGCCACCAGCGGCCTGCCGTGCCGCGTCACCACCACGTGCTCACCGCCGTAGACGACGCGGTTGATCAACTCGGCCAGTTCTGCGCGCGCTTGCGTCACCGGGATCTCGTAGGCCATGCTCCCCAGCATAACGTCATGTACGTCCTGTACATTTTTGACGGAACGCGCTGCTGCGCAGAGAGGTGAGGTCATGGACTTCCACCGGCCGACCGCCCGCTACGTCCTCCCGGAGTTCACCGAGCGCACCAGCGCCGGCAGCCGGACGATGGACCCGTATTCGAAGCTGCTGCAGGAGCGGATCATCTTCCTGGGTACCCCGATCGACGACGCCTCCGCGAACGACGTGATCGCCCAGCTGATGCACCTGGAGCACGCCGCGCCCGAGCAGGACCTGTCGGTGTACATCAACTCCCCCGGCGGGTCCTTCACGGCCATGACCGCCGTCTACGACGCGATGCAGTTCGTCTCCTGCGACGTCGAGACGGTCTGCCTGGGCCAGGCCGCCTCCGCCGCCTCCCTGCTGCTCGCCGCCGGCACGCCCGGCAAGCGGCTCGCGCTGCCCGGCGCCCGGATCCTGATCCACCAGCCCGCCTTCTCCGAACCGGTGCAGGGTCAGGCGGACGACCTGTGGATCCAGGCGCAGGAGATGCTGCGTACCCGGGAACTGATGGAGCAGATGTACGCGCGGCACACCGGGCAGCCACTCGAGCGGATCCGCGCCGACCTGGAGAGGGACCACATCTTCGACGCGGAGGCCGCGGTGGCCTACGGCCTGGTCGACCGGCTGACCGTCTCCCGCAGGCAGCCGGTCCGGTGAGCGGGACGCCGCCGGACGGCCTGCCGCCGCTGCCCGCGCTGACCCGGGCGGAAGGTGCGGTGCTGGACGGCTACCTGGCAGCCCTCGATCTGCTCGGCCGCGTCAACCCGGCGCGCGGCCGGGACACCTACAGTGCGCTGCGGGCGGCGCAGGCCCTGGTGACGCGGTCGGCGGAACTGCGCGACGCGCTCGGCGCGATGCACGAGCGCGGCGAGAGCGAACTGCACGCCGCGACGCTCGCCCGGGCGCTGCGGGTGCTGGACGGGGAGCGGCGGGCGGCCCTGGTCGGGCTACCGGCCCGCCCCGGCGGCTGAGCCGAGCGGACAGGCGTGCCCGGCCGGGTGGGAGTGAGCCGGGCGGACGGGGCAACCGTACCGGTATGAGTGTGCGCAACGAGACGCCGGAGGAACGCTACGACCGCAACTTCATCGAGCTGCTGCAGGAGCTGCGCGTCATCCTGACCGGCGTGCAGATCCTCTTCGCGTTCCTGCTCACTCTCGCGTTCACCCAGCGTTTCCACGAACTGGACGGCTTCCAGCGCGGCACCTACATCGCCACGCTGCTGCTGTCGGTGCTGGCGGCCGTGCTGTTCACGGCGCCGGCCGCCCTGCACCGTGCGCTCTTCCGGCGCGGGGCCAAGCGCCTCATCGTGCAGGTGTCGGCACGGCTGGCCGCATTCGGCATGTGTGTGCTGGCGCTGGCGCTGACGGGGGCCGTGCTGCTCGTGGTGGACGTGGTGCTGGGACGGACGGTGGGCGTCGCGGTCGCGGCCGTCACCCTTGTGGTGTGTGCCGGGCTGTGGGCGCTGCTCCCGCTGACGCTGCGGCGTGGTCTGGATCCGCGGGCCGCGCCGGACCGGGGGCCGTCCGGGCGCTGAAGACGGACCGCGGGGCGGCGGAGACGATCACCTTCAGTGCGTGCCCGAGCGCGGCGTCGTCCAGGTCGGCGCGGGCGGTCAGCCGCAGCCGGGAGATCCCGTCGGGGACGGACGGCGGCCGGAAACAGCCGACGGCCACGCCGCCGTCGCGGCAGGCTCCGGCCCAGCGCAGGGCGTCCTCCGGCGAGGGAGCGCGCACGGAGACCACCGCGGCGTCCGGCCGGGTGGCGTCCAGCCCGGCGGCGCACAGTTCCCGGTACAGCCGGGCGGCGGCGGCGCGCACCCGCGCGGGCCGGTTCTCCTCCCCCGGCAGCAGCCGCAGTGCGGCCAGGGCGGCGCCGGCCGCCGCGGGTGCCAGGCCGGTGTCGAAGATGAAGGTCCGCGCGGCGTTCACCAGATGCTCGATCACGGCGGCCGGGCCGAGCACGGCGCCGCCCTGGCTGCCCAGCGACTTGGACAGGGTGACGGTGGTGACGACGTCGGGTGCGCCGGCGAGCCCGTGGGCGTGCGGTGCCCCGCGCCCCCGGTCGCCCAGCACACCGAGTCCGTGCGCGTCGTCGAGCAGCAGGCCGGCGCCGTGGGCGCGGCAGACGGCGGCGAGGCCGTCCAGCGGCGCGACGTCCCCGTCGACGGAGAACACCGAGTCGCTGACGGCGAGCGCGGGTCCGCGGTGGCCGGCCAGCGCCTTGGCGACGGCTTCGGGGTCGGCGTGCGGGACGACCGTCGTGGTGCCGCGGGCGAGCCGGCAGCCGTCGATGAGGGAGGCGTGGTTACCGGCGTCGGAGACCAGCAGCGAGCCGTGCGGGGCGAGCGCGGTGACGGCGGCGAGGTTGGCGGCGTAGCCGGAGGAGAGCACCAGCGCGGCCTCGAAGCCGCAGAACCGGGCGAGTTCCCTCTCCAGTTCGCTGTGCAGGGCGGTGGTGCCGCTGACCAGGCGGGAACCGGTGGCCCCGGCACCCCACTCGCGGGCCGCCGCGGCGGCGGCCGCGGTGACCCGCGGGTCGCGGGCCAGCCCCAG
>DASSBO010000533.1:0-7185 GCA_035698655.1 Streptomyces sp. | reverse complement strand
CGGAAGACGAGCGTGACCGTGCGCCGGGCGGTGCCGTCGTCGCCGGACAGCTCGTCGTCGAGGTACGCGGCGTCGCCGATGCCGTCCAGCAGCCGCGGGGAAGGCTCGACGGGCGGGGAGGCGCTGAGGTGCGGGGAGGGGCTGCCGGACGTGCCGTCGCCGTCCGCGTCGCCGTCCGCGGCGTCGGCCGGGCCCTGCGAGCTGCCCGGGCCGCCGCCCTGGTTGCCTTCGGTGCCCTGTGCCTCGGCGCCGGCCGGGCCGCCGCCCGCCGCCTCGGTCGCCTGGCCGTCGCCGCCTTCGCTGTCGCCGCCACCGTCGGTGCCGTTCGTGTCGTTCGTGGTGACGGCGAGGCCCACCTTGTCGGCGCGCTTCGCGAACAGCTGCTCGGCCTCCTGGTCGTCGCTGACGGTCGTGTCGTAGGAGACGACGCGTTCGAAGTCGACGGACAGCCGGCGGCTGCCGAGGCTGGTGTTGTGCTGCCAGGTGCAGCCGACGTGCCGGTCGGTGTCGTAGGTCAGGTCCGGCTCGCCGCCGTAGGGCGCGTCCGCGGGGCCCGCGGACGCCGTGCCGTCGTCGGTCCCGCTGTTCGCGTCCTTCGGGTCGACGCCGGGGAACAGGCCCGACAGCGTCTCCTCGGCGACCGCGCCGCACGGCTCCGGGAGGGTGTGGTACTTGCCGGGCGGTGCGGCCTGTGCGGTGGCCGCCGTGTCGCCGGCGGTGTCGCCGTCGTTCGCGCCGTCCTGCTGGGCGGAGCCGCTGCAGGCCACCGCCCCGCCGGCCAGCACGGCGGCCAGCACGGCACTCGTGACGGACGTCCTGGCCCTGGCCTTGCGCCGCACGGGTCCTCCCGGTCCGCTGAAACGAAAACATGTGGTGTGTCTGGTGAACGACAGAACACAATGTCTACCGCACGCACCGGGAAACCGTCCGGTTCGTCGCCGCTTTCGGCACGGTAAGTCCACATTTCCGCCGTGGTCGTCCGTCATTCGTCTCAGGGGGAGCAGAGTCATGTCGTTCACCGAGGTCCACGGCGCCCGGGTGCCGATCCGGATGTGGGCCGACCCGGCCACGGTCGAGGACGCGGCGATGCAGCAGCTGCGCAACGTCTCGACGCTGCCGTGGATCAAGGGCCTCGCCGTCATGCCCGACGTGCACTACGGCAAGGGCGCCACCGTCGGATCGGTGATCGCCATGAAGGGCGCCGTGTGTCCGGCCGCCGTGGGCGTCGACATCGGCTGCGGCATGTCCGCGGTGAAGACGTCGCTGACCGAGAACGACCTGCCGGGCGACCTCTCGCGGCTCCGCTCGAAGATCGAGCAGGCCATCCCCGTCGGGCGCGGGATGCACGACGATCCCGTCGAGCCCGGTGACCTGCACGGCATGCCGACGAACGGCTGGGACGACTTCTGGTCGCGGTTCGACGGGGTCGCGGAGGCGGTGAAGTTCCGTCAGGGCCGGGCTGTGAAGCAGATGGCGACGCTGGGCGGCGGGAATCACTTCGTGGAGGTATGCACCGATACGTCCGGTTCGGTGTGGCTCATGCTGCACTCCGGTTCCCGGAACATCGGCAAGGAGCTCGCCGACTTCCACATCGGCGTCGCGCAGAAGCTGCCGCACAACCAGGGCCTGGTCGACCGCGACCTGGCCGTCTTCGTCGCGGACACCCCGCAGATGGCCGCCTACCGGCACGACCTGTTCTGGGCACAGGAGTACGCGCGGTACAACCGCGCACTGATGATGGGCCTGCTGCAGAACGTGGTCCGCAAGGAGTTCAAGAAGGCCAAGCCGGTCTTCGAGCAGGTCATCTCCTGCCACCACAACTACGTGGCGGAGGAGCAGTACGACGGCATGGACCTGCTGGTCACCCGCAAGGGTGCGATCCGTGCGGGCAGTGGCGAGTACGGGATCATCCCCGGCTCGATGGGCACCGGCTCGTACATCGTGAAGGGTCTCGGCAACGCCGAGTCCTTCCAGTCCGCCTCGCACGGCGCCGGGCGCCGGATGAGCCGGAACGCCGCGAAGCGGCGCTTCTCGGAGCGGGACCTGGCGGAGCAGACGCGCGGCGTCGAGTGCCGCAAGGACAGCGGCGTCGTCGACGAGATCCCCGGCGCGTACAAGCCGATCGAGCAGGTCATCGAGGCCCAGCGCGACCTGGTCGAGGTCGTGGCCAAGCTGAAGCAGGTCGTCTGCGTCAAGGGCTGACGGACGCATGGCACGGCATACGATGCCGTGCCATGCACCCACCCGTCCCAGCGACCACCGAAGCCCGCACGGCCCGGAACGCCCGCGGCCGGGAAGGTCGGCACGACGGCCGTAGTCGGGTGCTGTTCGTCAGCGATCTCAGTTATCCGGCGCGGGGGCGGCGTTATGGGGACGAGGACGTGTTTCTGACGTCCCGGTTGCGCGAGGAGTTCGACCTTGCGTTGTGTCATCCGCTGGACGCGGTCGCGCTCATGGCGGCCTTCGACGTGGTCGTCGTCCGCAACAGCGGCCCGGTGCTGTACTACCGGGCCGCCTACGAGGCCTTCCGTGCCGAGGCGCTGCGCACCGGCATGCGGGTGTACAACCCGCTCACCGGGCGCGGCGACATGGCCGGCAAGCAGTACCTGCCGGACCTGACGGCGGCCGGTTACCCGGTCATCCCGACCGCCGACGGGCCGGCGGGCCTGGACCGGCTGCCGCAGGCGGGGGAGTACGTGGTGAAGCCGAAGGACGGCGCCGACTCGATCGGTCTGGAGGTCGTGCCGCCCGCCGAGGCGGCACGGCGCGCGGCGGCCGGTGACGTGCTGGTGCAGCCGCGCGTCGACTTCCGGTACGAGGTGTCGTTCTACTTCGTCGACGGCGACTTCCAGTACGCCCTGCACGCCCCGGACCCCGGGCGGCGCTGGGAGCTGCGCCCCTACGAACCCACCGGCGCCGATCTGGCCTTCGCCCGCCGGTTCGTCGCGTGGAACACCATGAGCCACGGCATCCAGCGCGTCGACGCGTGCCGCACCCGCGAGGCCGGTGAGCTGCTGCTGGTGGAGCTGGAGGACCTCAACCCGTACCTGTCGCTGGACCTCGTTCCCGAGGCGACGCGCGAGGCCTTCGTCGCCCGCATGAAGGCCTCGCTGCACGACTTCCTGCGGACGCCGCCACCGTCTTAACCGTTCGCGCGGTGCACCTTCGTGTTGGAGGCCTGGGCGCGCGGGCGGACGACGAGGAGGTCGATGTTGACGTGGGGCGGCCGGGTCACGGCCCAGCCGACGGTGTCCGCGACGTCGTCGGCGGTCAGCGGTTCGGCGACCCCCTCGTACACCTTGGCGGCGCGTTCGGTGTCGCCGCGGTAGCGGGTGAGGGAGAACTCCTCGGTCTTCACCATGCCGGGGGCGATCTCGATGACGCGCACCGGCTGTCCGCACAGTTCCAGCCGGAGCGTCTCGGCGAGTACGTGCGCGCCGTGTTTGGCGGCGACGTAGCCGGCGCCGCCCTCGTAGACGCCGTGGCCGGCGGTGGAGGAGAGGACGACGACGGTACCCTCGCCGCCTTCCGCGGCGGTCAGGGCCGGGAGCAGGGCCTGTGTCATGTGCAGCACGCCGAGCACGTTGACGTCGTACATGCGCCGCCAGTCGGCCGGGTCGGCGTCGGCGACCGGTTCGGCGCCCAGCGCGCCGCCGGCGTTGTTGACCAGGACGTCGCAGCGGTCGAGTTCGGCGGCGAAGGCGTCGACGGCGGCCCGGTCGGTGACGTCCAGCGGGCGGGCCACGGCCTGGTGACCGGCGGCGTTCAGCTCCGCGGCGAGCGCCTCGAGGAGGTCCTTGCGGCGGGCGGTGAGGACGACGCGGTAGCCCTCCGAGGCCAGCCGGCGGGCGGTGGCGGCGCCGATGCCGCTGCCGGCGCCGGTGATGACTGCGGTGCGTGAGGTCATGCCGGTCAGGGTACGCGCGGACGGCGTGTCCCTACTCACCCGTTCGGGCCACGCAGAGATGCAGGCTTATGGAGGTGTATAGACTTATTGTCTGTTTGCCGCGTCCCGGCGCTCGCCGCCCGGGACGCAACCGCCCCGGGGCGGTGGATCAAGGGTGTCGCGCAAGGAATGCGTAAAGAGAAGTCGGGTAGCGGCACCGGGTATCCCGCTCTTGAGCAATGAGGAAAGGTCGAGACAACGTGCCGGATAACCGGGAGGAGACGGGCGTAAAGGACGATCCTGTCCTTTCGAAGTCGCCTGCGACCGAGAAACCCAGGCTTCACGTGCCGCAGACGGACCGCATCGTCTTCGGTGTCAGCGCCCTGCTGACCCTTGCGTTCGTCGTATGGGGCGGCGTCGCCACCGACTCGCTGACCAACGTGTCGAGCTCGGCACTCAGCTGGGTCATGAAGGACGGCGGCTGGGGCTTCGTGCTCGCTGCCTCCGGTTTCGTGGTGTTCGCCCTGTGGCTGGCCTTCAGCCGTTACGGAAAGATCACCCTGGGAACGGAGGGCGAGGAACCCGAGTTCCGCACCTCCTCCTGGGTCGCCATGATGTTCAGCGCCGGCATGGGCATCGGCCTGATGTTCTACGGCGTCAACGAGCCGCTCACGCACTTCGCGGACCCGCCGCCCGGGACGAACCCGTCCGACGCGGGCGACCGGATGGACGTGGCCATGGCCACCACGCTGTTCCACTGGACGCTGCACCCGTGGGCCATCTACGCCGTCGTGGGTCTGGCCATCGCCTACAGCGCCTTCCGGCGCGGGCGCCGGCAGACCATCAGCGCCGTGTTCACGCCGCTGATCGGTGAGAAGAACGCCAACGGCACCCCCGGACGCGTCATCGACATCATCGCGATCCTGGCCACCCTGTTCGGCTCGGCCGCGTCCCTCGGCCTGGGCGCGCTGCAGATCGGCAGCGGCTTCCAGGAGGTCAACTGGATCGACGGCAAGGCGGGCACCACGCTGCTCGTCGTCATCATCGCGGTTCTGACGGCCTGCTTCATCTTCTCCGCCGTCTCCGGCGTGGAGAAGGGCATCCAGTGGCTGTCCAATACCAACATGGTGCTGGCCGCCCTGCTGGTGGTCTTCGTCTTCGCGGCGGGGCCGACCATCGTGTCCCTGAACCTGCTGCCCACCTCGATCGGCTCCTACTTCGAGCACCTGCCCCACATGGCGGCGCGTACGGCGGCCAGCGGCGGCAAGGACGTCTCGGCGTGGCTGTCGAGCTGGACGGTCTTCTACTGGGCCTGGTGGATCTCCTGGACGCCGTTCGTCGGCATGTTCATCGCCCGCATCAGCCGCGGCCGCACGATCCGCCAGTTCGTCGGCGGCGTCATCCTGGTGCCCAGCGTGGTCAGCCTGATCTGGTTCGCCATCTTCGGCGGTGCCGCGATGAACCTGGAGCGCCACGGCGCGCACATCACCGACGAGTCCTCGGCCGAGGGCCAGCTGTTCGCCGTGCTGCGGGAGTACCCGATCGCCGGCGTCACCAGCATCATCGTGATGATCCTGGTGGCCATCTTCTTCGTCTCCGGTGCCGACGCGGCCTCCATCGTCATGGGCACCCTGTCGCAGAAGGGCACCATCGAGCCGGGCAAGCCCGTGGTCATCTTCTGGGGCGTGCTCACCGGTGCGGTCGCGGCCATCATGCTGCTGATCGGCAGCGGCAGCGGATCGGCGCTGACAGGCTTGCAGAACCTGACGATCCTGGTGGCGGTGCCGTTCGTCATCGTCATGATCGGCTTGTGCTGGGCGCTGATGAAGGACCTCCGCCGCGACCAGCTGATCCTGCGCGGTCAGAAGGGCGAGGAGGCCGTCGAGATGGCCGTCATCGCGGGCACCGAGAAGTACGGCGGCGACTTCGAGCTGCACATCAAGCCGGGTGCCGACGAGTCGATCGACGAGATGCGCCGCCGCATCGACGCCGACAACCTCGAGAGCAGCCCCGAGGGCGACGGCGAGTCGGCCGAGGTCCGCAAGGAGTGACGCCTGGCGCGCCGCGCGTACGGCGCCTCGCCGCAGTTCACGCTGCGGCGGGGCGCCGTCGCCGTTTGCGGGCCCAGAAGGCCTTCTGGGCGAGCAGCGTGACCACGCCGCCGAAGACGATGCCGGCGAGGTTCACCAGCAACTGCACCATCGAGTTCCACGACTGCCCGAAGTGCCCGTAGCTCAGCGCGAGCGCCGCGTTCGCGGCCGCCGGCACGGTCGTCACCGAGATGGCCACGCCGACCAGCGCACCGGACTTGGCCGAGGTGAGCGACATGATCCCGGCGACGCCGGCCAGCACCGCGACCACCACCGACATCAGGTCCGGGTTCCAGATGAAGGCGCTGATGGGGTGCTCCGACTCGTACTGCGTCTTGGAGAACAGCGTGCCGTCCGAGCCGGGCAGCACGTCCATCAGCTGGCTGAAGGCGCCCGTCAGCAGCATCGCCGCGGCGAAGCCGACCAGCAGGGCGGCCCCCGAGCGCCACACCAGCCGCGGCGCGCGGCGCACCAGCCCGGTGCACAGCCCGGCCAGCGGCCCGAACTCCGGGCCGACGACCATCGCGCCGACGATGAGGATCGCGTTGTCGAGCATCACGCCGCAGGCGGCGAGCATCGTGGCGATGGTGAGGAAGGTCAGGTAGGTGACGGAGAGCTGCGCCTCCTCGCTCGTGGCGTCCGCCAGCGACTCCCAGACGACGGCGTCCACGCCCTCGCCCGGCGCGTCGATCTTGGCCTGTTCCGCACGGTCGGACAGCGCCAGGTCGACGCTCTCGACGACGACGGCGCCCTCCTCGGCCAGCCCCAGCGCACGCAGGTCCGCCAGCAGGCCGTCCGCCGCCTCGCGGGCCACGTCGCACAGCACCACGTCGCCCTGCGGGTCGCGGGCCGCACCGGTGAGCACGGCGACATGGGCGGTGCCGACCGTGACGTCGACCGCCTTCAGCACGTCCTCGGTACGCGCTGCCGGTGCGATGATCCGAAGATGCAGCATGGGCTGCACAGTAGCGGCCCCCGCGCACCGCGAAAATCCTGAAAAGCCGTCAGGACGCGGGCTGTCAGGGCCAGACCAGGCAGTACGGCTGGTGGCCCGCGAAGTGCAGCCGCTCGGAGAAGTCCTGCCACTCGTGCAGCAGCCGGTAGACGTTGAACGCGTCCTGCGGACCGGAACGGTCGGGCACGGTGGACCAGATGAACGCTGCAGCGCCCACGGACTCCTCACCGATGCCGCGCAGCGGATCGACCACC
>DASSBO010000532.1:0-7729 GCA_035698655.1 Streptomyces sp. | reverse complement strand
TGGAACGGGCCGGTGTCGCGGGGGCCGAGGCCATCGCGCACAGTATGGGCGGGGCGGTCGCCATCGTGCTGGCGGCCCGGCACCCGCACCTGGTGTCCCGGCTGATCCTGGTCGACGCCAACCTCGACCCCGTCGACCCGGTTCGTGCCGGTGCGGGCAGCAGCGGCATAGCCGCTTACACCGAAGAGGAGTTCCTCGCCGGCGGCTGGGCGGAGGTCCGGGACCGGGTCGGCGCCCACTGGTGGTCGACGATGCGGCTGGCCGGCCGCGAGGCGCTGCACCGCAGCGCCGTCCACCTCGCCCGCGGCACGACACCGACGATGCGCGAGCTGCTGCGCGACCTGCCGGTCCCGCGGACCTTCCTGCTGCCCGAGGCCGACGCCCCGCTTCCCGGCGAGGCGGAACTCGCGGCGGCGGGCGTCTCGGTGGTCGCCGTCGCCGACTGCGGGCACAACTTGATGCTCGACAACCCGGAAGCCTTCGCCCGCGCGACCGCCGCGGCCCTGGCCGGCTGAACCGGCAGGTCTACCGGCCGTCGGCCTTGCTCTGACGCGCGACCCAGGTCTCCGTCCGCTCCAGCCAGCCGAGGTACCAGTCGGCGAAGCCCACCGGTTTTTCCGGCGTTCCCATGGGTGCGAACGGCAGGTCGGCGGCCCGGTCGTCCGTCCACATGTGTCCGCGGTCGGGGCCGGTGACGACGAGCCAGTCCATGGAACCGCAGCCCTGGTGGGAGAGGTAGACGGCCCCTTGCAGGATCTGCTCGTCCACTGCTTGTTCCTCCGCCTGCCAGGCGCGCCAGGCGTCCTGGTACGCGCCGGTGTCCGGGTAGGCGGCGAGATCCGGCTCGCGGCGCGCCAACTCCTCCTGCAGCCGGATGCTTTCGTCGGCAGGTGGGCAGGGCAGCTTCAGGCGGCCCAGGTAGGTCCGGCCCTCGTCTCCGGCCCACCGCCACCCCTCGGGCCCGTCGACAAGAGTGTTGAGCCCGTAGTGCGGCCCGGCCCCGCCGGCGCTCACCTGGAGGAGGAAGTCGCGGTATTCGCCGGGCAGCGAGATGCCCAACTGTGCCTCCGCCGCCTCGACCTGGTCGTCGCGCAGGGGCGGCGCGAGCCGGAACGTGTGCCCGGGCTCCCCGTTCATGCGCCATGCACCGAAGACGTCCCGCGCCCGCTCGTCCCGGGCCAGCGCCTCGACCCGCTGCCGGACATCACTCCATATCGTGGTCATCACCGGAGCCTACGGCTCCGGCCGCGCGGGTGAAGCGGGTGGACCAGTCGCGGAGTCGGTCGAGGAGTTCGGGCGGGCCGACGACGTGGAAGTCGGCACCGAGCACGCCCAGCGCCATGGCCGGCCAGTCCAGCGAGTCGGTCGTCATGTGCATCCGGCAGTGGCCCGCGTCGAGCTCCTCCACGGTGCTCCAGCGGCCGATCCGCTCGCGCACGGCGTCGGCGGGGGCGTCGACCAGCACCTCGACCCGGTACGTGCCAGGCATGTTCTCCAGGCCGGTGCGGACGAACGCGGCGGCGTCGGCGGCCGGCAGGTCGCGGGGGCGGAACCGGGCGCCGGTGCCGTGCGGGGCGGCGATCCGGTCGACGCGGAAGCTGCGCCAGTCGTGCCGGGTCAGGTCGTAGGCGACGAGGTACCAGCGGCGGCCGAGACAGACGAGCCGGTGCGGCTCGACGTCCCGGTCGGTCTGCCGCCCGCCGGCGGCGGTGTAGGCGAAGCACAGCCGTTCGCCGTCCCGGCAGGCCAGCGCCACGGCGCTGATCACGCCGGGGTCGACGCCGGCCCGCGCCGGACCCCAGTCCGCGGGCACGGTCATCGCCCGGAGCGCCTCGACGCGGCGCCGCAGGCGTGTCGGCATCACCTGCACCACCTTGGCCAGCGCCCGTACCGAGGGCTCGGCGATGCCCTCCACCGCGCCCTGCGCGGCGGACTGCAGGCCCACGGCCAGGGCGACCGCCTCGTCGTCGTCGATCACCAGCGGGGGCAGCGCGGCGCCCGGGGCGAGTTGGTAACCGCCGTCGACCCCGCGCTGGGCCTGGACGGGGTAGCCCAGTTCACGCAGCCGGTCGACGTCCCGCCGCAGCGTGCGCACGGAGACCCCCATCCGCTCGGCCAGCTCGGTGCCCGGCCAGTAGCGATGGGTCTGCAGCAGGGAGAGCAAGCGCAGCGTCCGGGTGCTGGTGTTCGCCATGCCTGTGAGTCTCCCCGGTTTGCGGCCAGAAAGTGGCCGCAATGTCTCATAGCGTTGTTCTCGACGGATGCGGAAGACGACCGAAGGCGGAGAAACCATGAGCGTGAACGAGAAACTCACCGGCGAGCAGACCGACCTGCTGGCGGCACTCGCCCAGCACCGGCAGTTCCTCCGCTTCACCGCCCGCGACCTCACCGACGAGCAGGCCGGCCGGCGCACCACCGCGAGCGAGCTGTGCCTGGGCGGCCTGATCAAGCACGTCGCCGGAGTCGAGCGGAACTGGGCGGGGTTCATCCAGGACGGCCCGTCGGCGATGCCGGACTTCAGCGCCGTGACCGAGGAGGACCAGGCGGAACGGGTCGATTTCCGGCTGCTCCCCGGCGAGACGCTGGAGGGGGTGCTGGCGGACTACGCCGAGGTGGCCGCCCGTACCGACGAACTGGTCGCGGCCCTGCCCGACCTGGACGCCGCCTGGCCGCTGCCGAAGGCCCCGTGGTTCGAACCCGGCGCGCAGTGGTCGGCCCGCCGGGTGCTGCTGCACATCATCGCGGAGACCGCCCAGCACGCCGGCCACGCCGACATCATCCGCGAGTCCCTGGACGGCGCGAAGACCATGGGCTGACCGCCGGCGGGCGGGTCAGGTGTGGGAGAGGGCGAAGGAGAGGAGGAAGCCGGCGACCGTGGTCAGGCCGACCGCCAGGTGGGTCTCCTGGAAGGCCTCCGGGATCATGGTGTCGGCGACCATGGCGAGGATCGCGCCGGCGGCGACCGCCGTCACCGTGGCGATCACGAACGGGGAGAAGTCGCCGACCACGGTGCAGCCGAGGACGGCGGACACGGCACTGGCGGCGGCGATCGCGCCCCAGACCCCGAAGACGTAGCCCTTGCCGCGCCCCGCCTTCTTCATCCCGGCGGCGCTGGAGAGCCCCTCGGGGACGTTGCTGATGAAGACCGCCGCCACCGTCACCATGCTCACCGCGCCGCCTTCGAGGAGGCTGACGCCGATGACGGCGGACTCCGGGACGCCGTCCAGGAGGGCGCCCAGCGCCAGCGCCAGCCCGGAGCCGCCCTGCTGCCGCTCGGACGGCTGGGCCTGGCCGGCGTGGTGTCCGGAACGCTTGCGGTCCCGGGCGCCGCGCCGGGCCAGCCATGCGTTGCCGGCGGTGAACGCGACGGCCCCGCCCAGCGTCCCCACGGCCGCGGGCGCCAGCCCGCCCTGCTCATAGGCCTCGCCGACCAGCTCGAAGGAGACGGCGGACAGCAGCACGCCGGCTCCGAACGCCATGATCGTGGCGATCACCCGCGCCGGCACCCGCACCGCGTACCCGACGAGCGCCCCCAGCAGGAGGGCGGAGCCCGCCACCAGTCCCCAGAGTCCTGCCACTATCGCCGTGTCCATGCCGCACAGCTCACCATGCGCGGCCGACGCATCCGGGGCCGGGGGCCGACGGCGGGGTTGCCCGCCCGGTCGCGGGTTACCTGTCCCTGAGCGACCGGGACAGCGACAGGGAGCCGCAATGGCGAAGCAGACCGTGGCCGAGCAGTTCGTCGACACCCTCGTCCGCTCGGGCGTGCAGCGGCTCTACGGCGTCGTGGGCGACAGCCTCAACCCCGTCGTGGACGCGATCCGCCGCAACGCCGCGATCGAGTGGGTGCAGGTGCGGCACGAGGAGACGGCGGCTTTCGCCGCCGGCGCCGAGTCGCAGGTCGCCGGCCGGCTGGCCGCCTGCGCCGGTTCCTGCGGCCCCGGCAACCTGCACCTCATCAACGGCCTGTACGACGCGCACCGCTCCATGACGCCGGTCATCGCCCTGGCCTCGCACATTCCGAGCAGCGAGATCGGCACCGGGTTCTTCCAGGAGACCCACCCGGACCAGCTCTTCCAGGAGTGCAGTCACTACTGCGAGCTGATCTCCAGCACCGCGCAGATGCCGCGCGTGCTGCAGACCGCCGTGCAGCACGCGGTGGGCCGCCAGGGCGTCTCCGTCGTCACCCTTCCGGGTGATCTGGCGGCCGAGGAGGCGCCGGAGAGTCCGGAGGAGCACGCGATCGTCACCGCGCGCCCCTCGGTACGCCCGGCGGACGCCGAGGTCGACGCGCTGGCCCGCATGATCGACGAGGCGGGCCGGGTCACCCTCTTCTGCGGCAGCGGCACCCGGGGCGCGCACCGGGAGGTCATGGAGCTGGCGGAACGGGTCAAGTCGCCGGTCGGGCACGCGCTGCGCGGCAAGGAGTGGATCCAGTACGACAATCCGTACGACGTCGGGATGAGTGGCCTGCTCGGCTACGGCGCCGCCTACGAGGCCACGCACGAGTGCGACCTGCTGATCCTGCTCGGCACCGACTTCCCGTACAACGCGTTCCTGCCGAAGAACTGCAAGATCGCACAGGTCGACGTGCGCCCCGAGCACCTGGGCCGGCGCACCACGCTCGACCTGGCCGTGTGGGGTGACGTGGGCGAGACGCTGCGCTGCCTGACCCCGAAGGTACGGGCCCGCACCGACCGCCGCTTCCTGGACCGGATGCTGCGCAAGCACGCCGACGCGCTGGAGGGGGTGGTCAGCGCCTACACCCGCAACGTCGAGCGGCACCTGCCCATCCACCCCGAGTACGTCGCCTCCGTGCTGGACGACGCGGCCGACGACGACGCCGTCTTCACCGTCGACACCGGCATGTGCAACGTGTGGGCGGCCCGCTACCTCACCCCGAACGGCCGCCGCCGCGTCATCGGTTCCTTCACGCACGGCTCGATGGCGAACGCGCTGCCGCAGGCGATCGGCGCCCAGTTCACCGACCGCGGGCGGCAGGTCGTCGCGATGTCGGGGGACGGCGGGTTCTCCATGCTCATGGGCGACTTCCTCACCGCGGTGCAGTACGACCTCCCGGTGAAGGTCGTGCTGTTCAACAACTCCTCGCTCGGCATGGTCGAGTTGGAGATGATGGTCGACGGCATGCCGGCCCACGGCACCCGGGTCCCCGACACCGACTACGCCGCCATCGCCCGGGCGGCCGGCGCGTACGGCGTGCGCGTGGAGCAGCCGAAGGACCTGGGCGAGGCGCTGCGTGACGCCTTCCGGCACGAGGGGCCGGCCGTCGTCGACGTGGTCACCGACGCCCACGCGCTCTCCCTCCCGCCCAAGATCACCCGTGAGCAGGTGAGCGGTTTCGCGCTCTCCGCCGGGCGCACGGTGCTGGCGGGCGGCGTCGGCAGCATGGTCCAGATGGCGCGCTCCAACCTGCGCAACATCCCGCGCCCCTGATGCCACCGAATCGGATGTATCACCGGATATGACCAGTATGGTGACGGCGTGATCGATCTGCGCCGTTCGCCGTTGCTGCACTGGACGGTGCTCGTGCCGCTGGTCGCGGCGGTGGCGCTGGCGCTGACCTGGGGCAAGAAGCCGGCGGCCGTCGTGGTCGCGGTCGTGGCCGCGCTGCTCATCGGAGCAGTGCTGGCGGCCGTCCACCACGCGGAGGTCGTCGCGCACCGGGTGGGCGAACCGTTCGGATCGCTGATCCTGGCCGTCGCGGTGACGGTGATCGAGGTCGGGCTGATCATCACGCTCACGCTCTCCGGCGGTCCGGAAACAGGCACGCTGGCGCGCGACACGGTGTTCGCCGCCGTCATGATCACGGTCAACGGAATCGCCGGTCTCTCACTGCTGTTGGGTGCGCTGCGCTACGGAACGGTGCTGTTCAACCCCGAGGGCAGCGGCGCGGCGCTGACGACCGTGATCACCCTTGCGACGCTCAGCCTGGTGCTGCCGACGTTCACCAAGGAGCCGGGCCCGCAGTTCTCCCCCGGGCAACTCACCTTCGCCGCGGTGGCGTCGCTCGTGCTGTACGGGCTGTTCGTGTTCACCCAGACCAAGCGGCACCGCAGCTTCTTCCTCCCGGTGCTCGAGGAAGGCATCGTGGACCCGTACGCGGGCGGCGAGGACGAGTCCACCCCGACCCGCCGGATGGCCTGGACGAGTCTCGGCCTGCTGCTGGTGGCGCTCGTCTCCGTGGTCGGACTGGCCAAGGTGGAGTCGCCGGCCATCGAGGCCGGGGTCAGGGCCGCGGGCTTCCCGCAGTCGTTCGTCGGCGTGGTGATCGCGCTCCTGGTCCTCTCGCCGGAGACGCTCGCCGCCGCGCGTGCGGCACTGCGGGAACGCATCCAGATCAGCCTCAACCTCGCCTTCGGCTCGGCGATGGCGAGCATCGGGCTGACCATCCCCGTCATGGCGCTGGCTTCGGTCTGGCTGCCGGGGGAGCTGCTGCTCGGCCTCGGCCCCACCCAGTTGGTGCTGCTCATCCTGACGGTGGCCGTCAGCATCCTCACCGTCGTCCCCGGCCGGGCACTCCGCCTCCAGGGCGCCGTGCACCTGATCCTGCTGGCCGCCTTCCTGTTCCTGGCCATCAACCCCTGACGCGCATGCCCGGCCGGCCGGTTCGACGGGACGGACGTCTTCGTAGCGTCAGGCCGTGCCTTGGCACCATGGGCGGTGTGCAGTTCCGACACCGCCCGGAGAAGATGTCCTGATGGCCTCGCCACCGCTCCCGGGCGTCTTCGCGGACCTTGCCCCGGTCCTCGACCACTGGGGCTACATCGCCGTGGGCGGGCTGGTCCTCATCGAGGACTTCGGCATCCCGGTCCCGGGCGAGACGATTCTGATCGCCGCCGCCGTCTACGGCGGTGCCGGGAGGCTGAACCTGCTTGTCGTCGCCGTCGTGGCGTTCGCGGCAGCGGTGATCGGCGACAACATCGGGTACGCCATCGGCCGCTACGGCGGACAGCCGCTGGTGGAGCGGTGGGGCCGCTTCGTCTTCCTCACGCCCGACCGTGTGAACCGGGCGGTGTCGTTCTTCGCGCGGCACGGCGGGAAGCTCGTCACCGTCGCGCGTTTCATCGAGGGGCTGCGTCAGGCCAACGGCCTCGCGGCCGGCATCGCCCGTATGCCGTGGCGGCGCTTCCTTGTCTTCAACGTGCTGGGGGCTGCGCTGTGGGTGGGGGTGTGGGTCACCGTCGGGGCGGTTGCGGGCAAGCACCTGAAGACGCTCTACCCCGTCATCCAGCAGTACGAGGTGTACCTGTTCGTCGCCGCGGCCGTGGTGATCGTGCTGCTCGTCGCCCGCCACCTGTACCGCCGCAGGCGAGGCGCCGGCCGGAGCTGAACCGCCCTGCGGAGCGCTCGAGCGCGGCCGCAACAAGGCCCAGGTCTGCGACCTGGGCCTTGTCTGCGCCGGCAGGTGCCGGGTCTTCGTTACGGCGAGACCTCTTCCAGTGGCCGGTCGGCGGTCTCCTCGGCGAAGAGCGCCGCGACGAGGCAGCCCACCACACCCACGCAGGCCAGCAGGGTGAAGACGCCGCTGATCTCCGTCCCCCCGGTGTAGACCGCGCCGACCGCGATCGGCCCGAGGATGATGCCGAGCCGGTTGAACGCGCCGCCCGCGGCGCAGCCCACTGCCCGCATGCGGGTCGGGTAGAGCTCGGGTGTGTAGAGGTAGAGGCTGATGTTCGTGGCGAAGCAGAACATCGCTGCCAGGGACGTC
>DASSBO010000531.1:0-3245 GCA_035698655.1 Streptomyces sp. | reverse complement strand
TCCAGGCGCTCCCCCAACTGCGGGCGGCGTACGACCACGACCCCGCAGACCTGTACCTGTACGACATCGGCGCCTACGCCGCGCGCGCCCTCGCCGAGTCGCAGGAGCGGCCCCTCCTGCAGCTGTCCCCGACGTTCGTGGGCTGGGACGGCTACGAGGAGGAGGTCGCAGCCCACGTGTGGCGGCTGCCGGGCGCCGACGCGTACCGGGCGAAGTTCACCCGGTGGCTCGCCGAGTGCGGTGCGTCGACCACCGACATGGACGCCTTCGCCGGGCCGCCCGCCCGGCAACTGGCGCTCATCACCCGGGCGATGCAGCCGCACGCCGACAAGGTCGACACCGACACGGTGACGTTCGTCGGCCCCTGTTTCGACGCGGCGGCGAACGCGGAAGCCTGGGCGCGGCCGGCGGACGCGGAGAACGTGCTGCTGGTCTCCCTGGGTTCGGCGTACACCCGTCAACCGGAGTTCTACCGCCGGTGCCTGGCCGCGTTCGGCGACCTGCCCGGCTGGCACGTCGTCCTCCAGATCGGCAAGTACACCGACCCGAGGGAACTCGGCGCCGTCCCGGCCAACGTCGAGGTGCACTCCTGGGTCCCGCAGCGCGCGATCCTGGCGCAGGCGGACGCCTTCGTCACCCACGCCGGCATGGGCGGCTGCAACGAGGGACTGCTGGCCGGCGTCCCGATGATCGCCGTGCCGCAGGGCGCTGAGCAGTTCATGAACGCCGACCGGCTCGTGGAGCTGGGCGTGGCCCGCCGGCTCGACACCGCGGACGCCACGGCCGACGCTCTGCGAGCCGCGCTGCACGACCTGATCACGGATGCGGAGGTCGCCGAGCGCTCCGCGCGGCTGCGCGCCGACGCGCAAGCCGAAGGCGGCACTTCGCGGGCCGCCGACCTCATCGAGGACATGCTGGCCTGAGCTCACGTCGGCGGCGGTGTCGGGGCGGCCCGACACCGCCGCACGGTGTGCGAGGTGCGGTCGGCATCGGCTACGCCGTCACCGGGAGGGTGCGCAGGCCGCGGATGACGAACTCCCGGCGGCGCCGGGGCGGGTCGTCGGCCGGGCGCAGGCCGGGGAGGCGGGTCGTGAGCGCCTCGAACGCGGCGGCGATCTCCACCCGAGCCAGCGGGGCGCCCACGCAGTAGTGGATGCCCCCGCCGAAGCCCAGGTGCGGGTTGGGCGAGCGGCCGACATCGAGGGCGTCCGGGTCATCGAAGACGGCCGGATCACGGGCGGCGGCCCCCAGCAGCGCGGCAATCCGGTCACCCGGCGCGAGCTCGTAGCCCGCCACCGACGTGGCCTCGGTGGCGGTCCGCTCGAAGAGCTGCAGCGGCGAGTCGAAGCGGATCAGTTCCTCGACGGCCGTCGGCAACAGCTCGGGCGAGGCGACCAGCCGGTCCCACTGGTCGCGGTGCCGCAGCAGCGCCAGCGTCCCGTTGCCGATCACGTTCACCGTCGCCTCGTGCCCGGCCATCAGCAGAAGCACCGCTGTGCCGACCAGTTCGTCGTCGGAGAGCCGGTCCGAGCCGTCGCGCACGGACACCAGGTCGCTGATCAGGTCCTCGCCCGGCGTACGCGCACGCGAGGCGGCCAGTTCACGGAGGTAGTCGACGAACTCGGCGGCGGCCTGCTCCGCCGCGGCCGCCTTGTCCGCGGGCAGCCCGTACTCGTACATCTTCACGATGGCGTTCGACCAGGGCTGGAGTCGGTGGCGGTCCGGCTCCGGGACGCCGAGCAGCTCCGCGATCACCTCGACCGGCAGCGGCGCGGCCAGGTGTTCCAACAGGTCCGCGGAGCCGTCCGACGCGATGGCGCCGGCCAGCCCGTCGACCAGCCGGCCGGCCACCGCGCGGACCCACGGCCGGAGCCGCTCGGTGTGGCCGCGGGCGAACGCCGTGGAGATGAGGCGGCGCAGCCGGGTGTGCCGGGGCGGCTCCGTCTCCAGCAGCGAGTTGCGGTGCAGAAGGTTGAAGGCCGGGAAGGACGAGACGGGCGTCTTGTCCTGCCAGATGCGTCCGGCGGCGCGGCTGCGCAGCAGGTCCGAGCACGCCGCGTGCGAGACCGCGACGGCGAGGCCCATGCCCTGGTGCCAGTGGACCGGGCCGCGCTCGCGGAGAACGGCGAAGACCGGGTAGGGGTCGGCCAGGAAGTCCAGGTTGTCGGCGTCGAAGACCACCGGACGACGGTAGCGCGCCGCGCCGCGCACGCGGAACCGCGTCGAGCCGGGCTACCGGGGGCAGTCGGCCCACACCGTCTTTCCGGGACCGACGCGGTCCCGTACGCCCCAGCGGCTCGCCAGGGCGTCGACGAGGACCAGGCCGCGGCCGGTGTCCTCAGTGGCGGTCGGCATGACGCGGGCGGGCTGCGCCGGGTGCGTGTCGGAGACCTCGACGCGCACGACTCCCCTGTCGTCGTCCCGCACGAGCCGCAGCGCGAAGTCGCGGCCCGGCACGCGGCCGTGCAGGACGGCGTTGGCGGCCAGTTCGGCGACCACGAGTGCGGCCGCCTCGAAGGCGGCGGTGCCGCGGTGGATGCCCCAGTCGGTCAGTTGCTGTTCGGCGAGCAGCCGGGCGAGCCGCGCGCCGCGACGGGTCGCGGACAGGCGCTGGGTGAACGTACGGACGGGCGCGGCGGCGCGCAGCCTGACCCGCCGGGTCGGCCTGGCGTCCTGGTTCCTGCAGTGGGCGGGCATCGAGGAGGAGGCCATCTCCCTGTACGCGTACGAGCCGTGCGTCGTGCCCGGTCTGTTGCAGCCGGAACCGTACATCCGGGCCATCTTCGAGCGGCGCCTTCCGCCCCTGACCGAGGAGCACTTCGAGCAACAGGTGGCAGCGCGCCTTGCCAGACAGCGGCTGCTCGTCGAGCGCCCGAACACCACGTTCAGTTTCATCGTCGAACAAGCCGTGTTGGAGCGGGGCATGGGCGGGCCGCACGTCACCGATGACCTCCTGGGCCACTTGCTGCAGCAAGGTGCTCGTCGCAACGTCGAGATCCAGGTGATGCCGCTGCACCAGGCCGACCACTCCGGGTTCGAAGGCCCCATGTACCTCGCCGAGACGCCGGACCACCAGTGGGTGGGCTACGTCGAGGCGCACGACGCGAGCGTGCTGATCACCGACCGGAAATCCACCAGTGCCATGCTCCAGCGCTATGGAAAGATGCGCTCGCAGGCTCTGAGTCGCCAGGCCACGGTGGCTCTGCTCGAGCAGATGCGAGGAGCGCGATGAGCACCGAGGAACT
>DASSBO010000530.1:0-3554 GCA_035698655.1 Streptomyces sp. | reverse complement strand
GTGGGAGTCGAAGGGGGAGGCGGTCTCCTCGGGCAGGTCCTCGCGCAGCGCGGCCAGTTCGTCCTGCCGGGCGGCGAGCATGCGGCCCAGGCCGCCGAACACCTCGCCGCGCGGCGGCAGCAGGCCGGCTTCGACGCCGCGGGTGGCATAGGCGTCCAGGTAGAAGCCGTTCGCGGCGTCCAGGGCGGGCAGTTCACGCAGCGCCGAGACCATCGCGTCCCGCCCGGCGATGCGGGCGGCGACGCGGTCGGCGGCGAGTTCCTGGCGACGGCCGACGGCCTGCGAGGCGCGCAGGAAGACCGTGCCGTAGGCGGTGTAGAGCTTCGCCATCAGCCGGTAGGTGAGGCCGGCGCCGCCCGTGTCGGTCTCGCGGGCCTTCTTGCCCCGTGCGCGGCGCTTGGCCGCGGTCTTCTCCTGCCGGACACGTTCCTTGTCGGCCTTCTTGTCGGCCTGCTGGTGGAACAGCTCGATGGTGCGCAGCACGCTGTCGCGGCCGCGCATGGTGATCCCGGACAGGCGGGTGTCGGCGTTGCTGTAGTGGCCCATCTCGTGGGCCAGCACGGCGTGCAGCTGCGGCTGGGTCAGGCCCGTCATCAGCGGCACGCCCAGGTACAGCGTGCGGCGGCCGGGCAGCAGGCCGAGCAGCCGGGCGTCCTCGGACACGGCCGCGTTGACGTCCCCGGTGAGCACGAGCGCGTCCGGCACGCGGGTGCCGGTCCGGTCGGCCAGCGTCCGGACGGCGGCCCACAGTGCGGGCTGCTGTGCGGGCGTCACCGGCAGGCCGACCGGGCCGTCATGCTCCGGCCGGCGGAGCATGAACATGCCCCGCACGACGGGTATCGCGAGCAGCGCGGAGAGGACGACCAGCTTCAGCGCGCCCGCGCTGTGGCTCTCCGACAGCATGGCGACGTCCGCGGCCGCGAGGGCGCCGAGGATGACCAGGCCGAGCAGGTAGAAGCCGGCGAGCAGGACGAGGGCGTGCAGCGCACGCAAGGTTGCGCCCATCGGGCGGTACTCCCACAGGGTGTGACGGAACAGAACCGGAACGCGTCGTTCCTTGTGGGGGGATGGGGAGTATCGCCTACCGCGGCTCAGTTCGGCAAGATCTTGCCGCCTCCGGAGGCCTCCCAGCCGGCCGCCGCGTGGGCGCGGTAGGTGGCGTAGAGGGCGACCGGGTCCGGCGAGTCCGTCCACGGGGCGGCGCCGACGCAGCCGTCCACGGCCTGCAGCGCGTCCATGGCCTCACCGAAGCGTTCGGCGCGGACCAGGAACCACACCAGCATGTGCAGCACGTGCGGCCGCGCCGGGTCCTCCTCGTCGGCGCCGTCGACGGCGAACTCCGCCGCCTCCACCGCGGTGCCGATCTCCGCGCTGCGGTAGAGGCTGCGCACCAGGCTCACCTCGGGCAGGTGCGCGTAGGCGGCGAACAACGGCAGCGCGGGCAGCAGCGAGCCCTCCGGGGCCCCGGCCGCGGCTGTGCGGGCGAACGCGTCGGCCTCCGCCTTGGAGCCGCAGCCGTCCTGCGACCAGTAGCGCAGGGCCTCCAGGTGCGCGCCCATGTGGTGGGGTGCGCGGCGGACGACCTCCGTCCACAGCGCCTCGAAGTCCGGACGCCGGTAACCCAGGTGGCGGGCGATGACCAGCTCCGTCACGTGCGGTGTCGGGTCGGCCGGGAGCAGGGCGGCCGCCTCGCGGCAGACCGTGCGGGCCTCCTCCAGGATGATCCGGTGGTCGGACGAGTCCGGCTCGGCCAGCGCCTGCCACACCAGGAACTGCGCGAACACCTGCGCGGCGCCGGGGTCGCCCGGCTGCTCGGCACGCCACTCGCGCAGCCAGCGGGCGTCGGGCACCTGCGGGCCGCCCTTGTCCAGGGACGGCGCCGGCGCCTCCCGGCCGCCCTCCGCGGCCGTGGTCCGGTCCCGGGCGTGCGCGCGGGCCAGCGCCAGCTCGCGGGCGGCCGCGCCCGCGACGGACTGGACGCGCTGCCAGCGCAGCTCCCAGTCGTCGCCGGTCAGCGCGAGCAGCTGGGCCGGCGGGTGCCAGTCCTGGTCACTGCGCGCCTCCTCCAGCGCGTCGATCAGCTGCGGGTCCGGGCCCGGCAGCCGCAACTCGAGCCCGCTGACGGGCGTGAACCCGTAGCGGTCCTCGAATCCGGCGTCCACCCGGGCGAAGCCGGGCCCCTCCGGCGGACGGGCCCGCCTGCGGCGCATCGCGGGCACGGCGACCGCCGCCACCACGGCGGCGAGGACGATCAACAGGAGCAGGGCTTCCATGGGCGGTGGGTTCCCCCGGTCGGGACGGCTGGGCGAGTGCACGGGCGTGCGGTTGCGTTCGCCCCCCACGGTACGGCGGTTACCGTGGCAGCATGAACCAGCAGAACTTCGAGACCCTCGCCATCCATGCGGGTCAGGCGGCGGATCCGGCGACGGGAGCGGTCGTCCCGCCCATCTACCAGGTGTCCACCTACAAGCAGGACGGCGTCGGCGGCCTGCGCGGCGGCTACGAGTACAGCCGGTCGGCGAACCCGACCCGCACCGCCCTGGAGGAGAACCTGGCCGCGCTGGAGGGCGGCAGCCGCGGGCTGGCCTTCGCCTCGGGTCTGGCGGCGGAGGACTGCCTGCTGCGCACCCTGCTGCGGCCCGGTGACCACGTGGTGATCCCGAACGACGCCTACGGCGGCACGTTCCGGCTCTTCGCGAAGGTCGTCGAGCGCTGGGGCGTGGAGTGGTCGGTGGCCGACTCCTCCGACCCGGCGGCGGTGCGCGCCGAGATCCGGGACCGCACGAAGGTGATCTGGGTCGAGACGCCGTCGAACCCGCTGCTGGGGATCAGCGACATCGCCGCGCTGGCGGACGTCGCCCGCTCGGCCGGGGCGAAACTGGTCGTGGACAACACCTTCGCCAGCCCCTACCTGCAGCAGCCGCTCGCCCTCGGTGCGGACGTCGTCGTGCACTCCACGACGAAGTACATGGGCGGCCACTCCGACGTCGTCGGCGGCGCGCTGATCACCGCCGACCGGGAGCTGGGCGAGGAGCTGGCCTTCCACCAGAACGCGATGGGCGCGGTCGCCGGCCCGTTCGACGCCTGGCTGGTGATGCGCGGCATCAAGACCCTCGCCGTCCGCATGGACCGGCACTGCGCGAACGCCACCCGCGTCGCGGAACTGCTGACCGGGCACGACGCCGTCACGCAGGTCTACTACCCGGGCCTGCCCTCCCACCCCGGCCACGAGACGGCCGCCAAGCAGATGCGCGGCTTCGGCGGCATGGTGTCCTTCCGGGTGCGCGGCGGCGAGGAGGCGGCCGTGCAGGTGTGCAACCGGGCGAAGGTCTTCACGCTCGGCGAGTCGCTGGGCGGCGTCGAGTCCCTTCTCGAGCACCCCGGCCGCATGACGCACGCCTCGGCAGCCGGCTCGGCGCTGGAGGTGCCGGCGGACCTGGTGCGCCTGTCGGTGGGCATCGAGTCGGTCGACGACCTCCTCGCGGACCTCACCCAGGCCCTGGCCTGACGGACGGCTGACCTGCCCGTCCCGCCCGGGCGGGACGGGCAGGTCA
>DASSBO010000529.1:0-7626 GCA_035698655.1 Streptomyces sp. | reverse complement strand
GTCCAGGGTAGTCTGAAGTCAGTGAACAACCGTCTACCCAACTGTTCACTGGAAAGGCGGAAACAGATGCTGTTCGCCGTGGCCGCACTGCTGCTCTTCGGCGTCCTCGTCGGCGCCGCGGTCCACCTGCCGCTGCCGGTGACCCTGGCCGCCGCAGCCGTGATCGCGTGCTGGCTGCTCGCCTTCACCGTCCGCGAACGACTCGCCCGCCGCTGAAGGAGCCCTCGATGCACGCGACGTACACCCCCGCTCCCCGCCGGTCCTGGTCCGCACGGGACGCCGACGGCATGGCCGTCGCCTCATTCGTCCTCGGCCTGGTCGGCCTGCTCGTCTTCAACGTGGTGCTCGGCCCCACCGCCCTGGTCCTGTCGGCGCTGGCCCTGGCCCGCCGCACCCGCCGGCGCGCCCGCGCCCTGCTCGGCATGGCCCTCGGCGCCGCGGACCTCGTCGTGCTGCTCGCCCTGGCGATGGCCGACCACAGCCTCAGCTGGTGACCTCCCGGCCCCGCCGGGACGGGGTGGTCACGAGCACCCGTGAAGACCAGGTAGTATTTCCTTCGTCAACCGGCGCCGCTAGCTCAGTTGGTTAGAGCAGCTGACTCTTAATCAGCGGGTCCGGGGTTCGAGTCCCTGGCGGCGCACAGACACGAAGAGGCCCCTCTCCGGCGGAGAGGGGCCTCTTCGGCTTCCCGCGCCTTCAGAACCGCAGGTCGCGAGGGCCGCCGTACCCGGACCGCAGCGCAGGGACACGGGTGTCCGGCTCCCGGGCGAACAACAGGCTCAGCACCACACCCGCCGCGGCCCACACGCCCAGCACGCCCAGCGGCCAGGTCAGCGCGTTGCCGTGGAAGTAGACGGTGTTGCGCACCGCGCTCACCCCGGCCCCGGCCGGCAGCCACGGACCGATGTCCCGCCAGAACGGCGGGATCATGTGCAACTGGTACGCGCCGCCGGAACTGGGGTTGCCCAGCACCACGAAGATGACGACCGCCAGCCCGATGCCCAGCACCCCGAACAGCGCCTGCAGCGCGACCGTGACCGCGCCCGCCATGAACACCACCAGCGTCCCCAGCCCCCACAACTCGGCGAAGTGCCCGGTGAGCGCACCGAGGGCCGGATCGACGATGATCGCCCCGCCCAGCCCGGACAGCGCCGCGTACGGCAGCAGCGCGAGGATCCGGATGCCGGCACGGTGCCGGCTGGCCGGCCGCGCACCCGCCGTGACACCCAGCATGGAAGCGGCCAGATAGCCGCCGACCAGCCAGCCCACGACCAGGTAGAACGACGAGAGACTGCCGTTGTCCGCGTCCCCGGCCGGCGCGACGTCCACGACCCGCAGCTGCCGGCCCTGGGCACTCGCGAACCGCTCCCCCACCTGACGCACCGCGCCGGTGACGGAACTGCCCGCGGCCGAGGCGACCAGCAGGGTGTCCCGGGTGCCCTGCGGGTTGACGACATAGGCGCCCTGCGCCTCCCGCCGCAGAATCCGTTCCCGCGCGGCGGCCTCGTCCCGCACCACCGTGGCCTGGACCGGCTCCCCGTGCAGCCGGTCCAGCTGGTGCGCCAGCCGCGGCGGCCCGGCGACCGCGACCGGGATCCGGTGGGCGTCGGGGTGATGGAACGCGCCGACATAGGAGAGCAGGAAACCCAGCTGCACCAGCAGCACACCCACCATGAGCAGGACGGCGCGCGGAGTGACGGCGTCGCGGAGTTCGGCCGCGAGCGGGTTGTGCGACATGGAGCTGAACCTTCGTCAGGGGACGCTCCATCCCTACGCGACGAAGGCGCCCCGGGCCGCGCGGCACGCGCGGGCCCGGGAGGTGTGCGGACGTGCGCCGGGGCGCAGGGGGCGCACTCCGCTCAGAGCCGGTGGGTGCCCGTCAGATAGGCCGTGACCACCACATTCGAGGTGTAGGCGTGCTTGGAGCGGTCGAACGTGCCGCCGCAGGTGATCAGCTTCACCTCTGCCCGGTCGTCCTTCTCGGGGGCGTAGACCTGCTGCGCGTCGAAGTGCTTGCGCGGCACGACGTCCGTGCGCTCCACGGTGAACTCCGCGACCGTGCCGTCCGCCCTGGTGACGTCGACCCGGTTGCCCGGCTGCACGCTGCTCAGCGGATAGAACACCGCCCGCCGGGTGTCGGTGTCCACATGACCCACGAGGATCGACGCGCCCTCCTCCCCCGGCGTCGCCCCGTCCTTGTACCAGCCCACCACCTCGGGCTTCGAGTACGGCGGCGGCTGCACGCCCCCGTGCCGGTCCAGGCCGCGGGCGACCACCTTCGCGTGCACCCCGATCGCGTCGATGTCGAGCTGCACCGGACGCGCCGCGTCCGACAACGGCTCGTGCGCCGCCGGGAGCTTCGGCGCGCCGCCCAGCTGCCGGCCGGCCGCCGACACGTCGCCCAGCGCCGACCCGCCGTCGGTCATGTCGCGGCCCCACAGCCACAGCCCGAGCAGCAGCAGCGCCCACACCGTCCCCGTGACGAAGCGGCTCCGCCCCTGCCCGCCCGAGGAATCCTCGTCGGCCATCAGCCGGTCACCGCCCGGCGTCGCCGTTCGCACGCCGCCGCCGCGTGACGGCCACCGCCGCCCCCAGCAGCACCGCGCCGCCGGCCACGGCCAGCCCGGTCGTCCCCGAAGCACTCATGCCGCCGGCCTCACCACCGGCCGTACCGCCGCCGCCCGCGTGCACGGGCGCGACCGGCGAGGCCGACGGGTAGTGGTGCCCGTCCCGGCCGTGCCCGCCGCCATGGTCCCGGCCGTGCCCGTCCACCACGATGATCCTGCCCTGCCCGTCCGGGGCGTTCGGGTCACACGTCACGGTGATCTCGTACGTGCCCGGCCGCACGTCGCGGCGGATCGTCGCCTCCGCGTACAGGCCACCGTCGGCCGCCGGCTGCAACTCCACGTCGTGCGCGAACGCGTCGGAGGACACCTGCCCGCTGCGCTGGCAGAAGTCGACCCGCAGATCGACCTCGTCCCCCGGCTTCGCCTTCTTCGGCGTCACCCGGACGATGCCGGTGACCGTGTCCGGCGTCGGCTCCCCGCTCGCAGCGGCCGGCACCACCGCCGAGGAGGAGGCCGCGAACACCGTCGCGAGCAGTGCGGCTGCGGAGAGTGAGCGCCGACGGGCGCGCTGAGAGACTGTCACGTGCATGGAAGACCTCCGGGTCGCTCCCACCCAACGTCGGGCAGCCGGGCGCCCCACGCATCCCGGGGCGCCCGCGCACTACTCCGTCGGAGTCAGACCGCCGGCCTCAGACCCGCTCCACGAGGTCCGCGATCGAGTCGACCACCTTCGACGGCCGGAACGGGAACCGGTCGACCTCCTCCGGGCGGGTCAGCCCCGTCAGCACCAGGAACGTCTCCATGCCCGCCTCGATCCCGGCCAGCACGTCGGTGTCCATCCGGTCGCCGATCATCGCGCTCGTCTCCGAGTGCGCCCCGATCGCGTTCAGCCCGGCCCGCATCATCAGCGGGTTCGGCTTGCCCACGAAATACGGCTCACGGCCCGTCGCCTTCGTGATCAGCGCCGCCACCGAACCCGTCGCCGGCAGCGCCCCCTCGGCCGACGGACCCGTCTCGTCCGGGTTCGTCGCGATGAAACGGGAGCCCGCGTTGATCAGCCGGATCGCCTTCGTCAGCGCCTCGAACGAGTACGTGCGCGTCTCGCCCAGCACCACGTAGTCCGGGTCGTGGTCGGTCAGCACGTAACCGATGTCGTGCAGCGCGGTCGTCAGCCCCGCCTCACCGATCACGTAGGCCGTGCCGCCCGGGCGCTGGTCGTCCAGGAACTGGGCCGTGGCCAGCGCCGAGGTCCAGATGTTCTCGATCGGCACCTGCAGCCCGATGCGCGACAACCGCGCATGCAGGTCGCGCGGCGTGTAGATCGAGTTGTTCGTCAGCACCAGGAACGGCCGCTCCGACTCGCGCAGCCGCTTCACGAAGGCCTCCGCCCCCGGCACCGGAATCCCCTCGTGCATCAGCACGCCGTCCATGTCGGTCAGCCAGGACTCGATCGGCTTGCGCTCTGCCACGTGCGGCTCCTGCGGAATCGGAACGGGGCGACCGGTCGCCCCGGCCGCCGGGCTGCCACCAGCCTATCCGGCCACCACCCCGGGCGGGAGCGGGCGGCGGGGCGTGCAAGAGTAGGCCCATGGACGCCACCACCACCGATCTGCGCGTCGGACTGCTCGGATACGGACTGGCCGGTTCCGCCTTCCACGCACCGCTCATCGCCACCACCGACGGCCTCACCCTCGACACCGTCGTCACCGCGAACCCCGAACGGCAGCGGCAGGCCCGCGAGGACCACGGCCCCGGCGTCCGCACCGTCGCCACCGCCGACGAACTCCTCACCCGCGCCGGCGACCTCGACCTCGTGGTGATCGCCACGCCCAACCGCACCCACGTCCCGCTCGCCCGCCAGGCGCTGCAGGCCGGCCTGCCCGTCGTCGTCGACAAGCCGCTCGCCCCCACCGCCGCCGAGGCGTTCGACCTGGCCGCCCTCGCCGAAGAACGCGGCCTGCTGCTCTCCGCCTTCCAGAACCGGCGCTGGGACAACGACTTCCGCACCGTGCGCGCGCTGCTCGCCGAGGGCGCACTCGGCACCGTCCACCGGTTCGAGTCCCGCTTCGAACGGTGGCGTCCCAAGCCGAAGGGCGGCTGGCGCGAGTCCGGCGACCCCGCCGAGGTCGGCGGCCTCCTCTACGACCTCGGCAGCCACCTCGTCGACCAGGCCCTCACCCTCTTCGGCCCCGCGGAGTGCGTCTACGCCGAGTCCGACGTGCGCCGCCCCGGCGCCGCGGCCGACGACGACACCTTCATCGCCCTCACCCACACCCGCGGCGTCCGCTCCCACCTGTGGATGAGCGCCACGGCCGCCCAGCGCGGCCCGCGTTTCCGCGTGCTGGGCAGCCGCGCCGCCTACGTCAAGCACGGGCTCGACCCGCAGGAGGCGGTACTGCGCGCCGGCGGCCGCCCCACGCCCGGTCAGCCGTGGGGCGTCGAGCCGGAGTCGGCCTGGGGCACGCTCGGCTCCCTGGACGACGGCCCACGGCCGGTGCCCTCGCGCGACGGCGACTACCCCGCCTACTACGCCGGGATCGTCGCCGCCCTGCGCGAGGACGCGCCGCCGCCCGTGCCGGCCACGGACGCCGCCGAGGCGCTGCTCGTGCTGGAGGCCGCGCGGGTCTCGGCGGCCGACGGCCGCACGGTCCGGCTCTGACGGGCTTCTGCCGCTACGCGGCCGTGCCCTCCGGCCGCTACGCGGCCTCGAATTCCTGCCGCTGCCGGCCCAGCCCGTCGACCTCCAGCTCCACGACGGCACCCGGCCGCAGGTACGGCTTCGGCTCCGGCCGCCCCATCGCCACGCCCGCCGGCGTGCCGGTCAGCAGCACGTCGCCCGGATACAGCGTCATGAAGTGGCTGACGTAGCGGACCGTCTCGGCGACGGGGAAGATCTGGTCGGCCGTGGAACCGTCCTGCCGCAGCACGCCGTCGACCCACAGCCGCAGGCCCAGCGCCTGCGGATCGGGCACCTCGTCCGCCGTCACCAGCCAGGGACCGAGCGGACTGAACGTCGCACAGTTCTTCCCCTTCGCCCACTGGCCGCCGCCGCGCTCCAGCTGGAACGCCCGCTCGGAGACGTCGTGCGCCACCGTGTACCCGGCGACCACCGCACGGGCCTGCGCCTCCGTCTCCAGGTAGGCCGCCTCCCGGCCGATGACGACGCCGAGCTCCACCTCCCAGTCCGTGCGCACGCTGCCGCGCGGGATCAGCACGGTGTCGTCCGGGCCGACGACCGTGTCCGCCGCCTTCAGGAACACGATCGGCTCCCCGGGCGGGGCGGCGCCCGTCTCCCGTGCGTGGTCGTGGTAGTTGAGGCCGATGCACACCAGCTTGCCGATGCGGC
This sequence comes from Streptomyces sp., assembly GCA_035698655.1. Lineage (GTDB taxonomy): Bacteria > Actinomycetota > Actinomycetes > Streptomycetales > Streptomycetaceae > Streptomyces. The sequence continues at coordinate 1,713 of DASSBO010000529.1, read as the reverse complement.
CCACCGGCGGACCGGCCCGCAGACCGGTCGCGTCGAGCCGCGGCAGTTCCCCGCTCTCGGCCGCGGCACGGACCCGCGCCAGCGCGGCGTCGTCGGCGAGCAGCACACCGTCGACGTCCGGCACGACGCCGGACAGGTCGCGCAGCGTCCCCGCCGCGTCGAGCAGGGCCGGGCGTTCCGCCCCGGGTGTTCCGACTCGCAACAGCTTCATCGTGGCTCTCCCGTTCGTGGTCGAGGAACGATGGGGACGGCCATCGGATCGGTCGTGCGATCCTCCAAGAGGGCGTTGCGCGGCGCAACGGGGCGTTCACGATGTGGGACGCGCGACCGCGGCGGGCGCGGCCGGGCGCTCCCGCCGCAGCCAGGCCCGCTCGGCGGCGGTCCACGTCGTGGTGGTGGCCACGTACAGGCCCGCCGCGAGCGGCATGACGGCCGCGGTGACCAGGCTGCCGAACGACAGCCACGGCATCAGCTTCGTCATGGCGGCCATGCCGGGAGCCGCGGGAGCGTCGGAAGCCGACGCCGCGGCGGACGCCGACGCCGCGCGGCGGGTGCGCAGCGCCGTCCAGCCGGCCACCGCGGCGATCACGGCGAAGAGGCCCAGGTAGACCAGGCCGTGCGGGCCGACCACACCCCCGGTGTGCAGGGCGTCGAACCAGTCGGCGCCCAGCGGCGCGCCGAACAGCGCGTGATGGAGCAGGCCGTCGTCGGTGGTGAACAGGTGGTAGAGCACGAAGAACACCGGGAGCTGCAGCAGCATGGGCAGGCAGCCCGTCAGCGGCGAGACGCCGCGCTCGGCGTGCAGTGCGGTCAGTTCACGGGTCATCCGCTCGTTGTCGTTGCGGTGCTTGCGGCGCAGCTCGGCCATCGCGGGCGCCAGCTCGGCCCGCACCTGCTCGCCGCGGGCCGCCTTGCGGGCGAGCGGATGCAGCGCGAGCCGCACCAGGAGCGTGCACGCGACGATGGCGGCAGCAGTCGCCGAGTCGTGGAAGAACGGGTGGAGGGCGTCGGCGAGGGACGCCACCAGGGTGGACAGGACAGACATGGGTGCGAGGCCTCCGTCGGGTCTCGTCGTGCCGGCGTGTGGGTGCGCGGTACGGCATGACGGCCCGTCGGGGCATGCGTGTTGTCTGTACTGCCCCTACGCGGCCGCCGTCCGAGGACGGCGGCCCGGTGCTCGGGGGCGCGGACGCCCGTCGGCGTCCGGATCACATTGCGCGAGGAAGGCGGTACGGCGCCGGCGGTCCCGCAGGGCGGTGCGGATCCGCGCGTGCGGCGCGGGGGCGACACGGCCGGCGGTGGCCAGCAGCGCGCAGGCGGCCACGAGAACGGTGGCCGCGGCGGCCATGGCAAACGCCGGCGCGAGGCCGGTGTCCGGCACGAGCAGCGCCTGCGCGACGAGGAGCAACAACGCGCCGTAGATCCCCCGCACGGTGCCACTCCCCCTTCCACGCCGACTGTCCCCTGCTCAACGCCCGGCCGCCGGCCGGAGTTCCCGCCATGATGCGAAAAGGGTGGAGCCCGCAGGCTCCACCCGGTGAGCCCGGTCGGATTCGAACCGACGACGCACCGGACCTAAACCGGCGTCCTCTAGCCAGCCTGGGATACGGGCCCCCACAAGCACTCTACTAGGGTTCGGCGGACTCAAGCACCCTCGGCATCGTCGGCACCAGCTGCATGCACCAAACGCTGGACTGTTACATCTAGCGCCCC
>DASSBO010000528.1:0-4279 GCA_035698655.1 Streptomyces sp. | reverse complement strand
CAGGTCCGCGGGCGTGCGCGGTCCCGGGCGGACCACGCCGTGCCGCGGGCACTCGTAGCGGCCCTCGCCGTAGACGACCATCGAGCCGGCCAGCAGCAGCGCCCGCGTCCCTGCCCCGGCCATCCGTTCCAGCAGCACGGCCGTCCCGAGGTCGTTGCTGCTCACGTACGCGGAGGCGTCGGTGAAGCCCTTGCCCAGGCCGACCATGGCCGCCTGGTGGCACACCGCGTCCACGCCGTGCAGGGCCCGGCCTACGGTGTCCGCGTCCCGCACGTCCCCGGAGACGGCCGTCACCCCCGCCGGGACCCGGGCCGGGGCCGTGTCCAGGACGACCGGTTCGTGCCCGTCGTCGAGGAGTGCCTGAACGATGTGCGAGCCGATGAAGCCCGCCCCTCCGGTGACCAGTACGCGCATGGGCTCACGCTAGGTCGTCGTGCGGCCGACCTGCGGCAGGCCGCCGGGCATGTCCGCGGACCGTAAGGGGCTCCAGCCGCAGGGTCTGGCCATGCGGGTGAGGCGCCTGCGAGGATCGGTGGCATGAGCAACGACCGACTCCGCGACGTCTACGTCGTCGACGCCGTCCGCACGCCCGTCGGCAAGTACGGCGGCGCGTTCGCCAAGACCCGCCCCGACGACCTGGCGGCCCACGTGGTGCGCTCCCTGCTGGACCGTACCCCTGACCTGGACCCGGCCCTGATCGGTGACGTGGTCTTCGGCAACGCCAACGGCGCCGGCGAGGAGAACCGCAACGTCGGGCGGATGGCCGTGCTGCTGTCCGGGCTGCCGGCCAGCGTGCCCGGCAGCACCGTCAACCGGCTGTGCGCCTCCGGGCTGGAGGCCGTCGTGGCGGCTGCGCGGGCCGTGGCCGTGGGCGATGCGACGGCGGTCGTCGCAGGCGGTGTGGAGTCGATGAGCCGCGCACCCTGGGTGCTGCCGAAGCCGGAGCGGGCCTTCCCGGCCGGGGCCCCCGAGATGTACTCCACGACCCTGGGCTGGCGCATGGTGAACGAGCGCATGCGCCCGGAGTGGACCGTCTCGCTCGGCGAGGGCGCCGAACTGATCGCCGAGAAGCACGGCATCAGCCGCGAGCAGCAGGACGCCTTTGCCGCGGCCAGCCACGAGAAGGCTGCCCGCGCCTGGAAGGACGGGCTCTACGACGCCGAGGTCGTCGGGTTCGAGGGCGTCGACCTGCCGCGTGACGAGACCATCCGTGACGGCAGCACGCCGGAGACGCTCGCCAAGCTCAAGCCGGTCTTCCGCAAGGACGGCACCGGAACCGTCACGGCGGGCAACGCCTCGCCGCTCAACGACGGTGCCGCCGCGCTGCTGCTCGTCGACGAGGAGGGGCTTGCCGAGACCGGGCGCGAGCCGCTGGCCCGCATCCGCTCCTCCGCCGTCACCGGCGTCGAGCCGCAGCTGTACGGGCTGGGGCCGGTCGAGGCGGTGCGCCGCGCGCTGGCCAAGGCGGACCGCGGCTTCGGTGACCTGCACACCGTGGAGCTGAACGAGGCGTTCGCGGCGCAGGCGCTGGGCTGCCTGGCCGAGTGGCCCGAGCTGGACCCGGCCCTGGTCAACCCGCGCGGCGGCGCGATCGCCGTGGGGCACCCGCTGGGCGCCTCGGGCGCCCGGCTGGCGGGAGCGGTCGCGCACCAGCTGGCCGCGGCCGGGTCCGGGACCGGGCTGGCCACGCTGTGCATCGGTGTCGGGCAGGGGCAGGCGCTGGTGCTGGAGCGCTGAGCCGCTGCCGCCGGGTGGGACCTCGGCCGGCGGAGCAGCCGGCCGTCACCCGGCGGCCTGCTGCTCGCCGCCTCCCGCGCCGTCGCCGCCTCCCGCGCCGTCGCCACTCTCGCTGCCTTCGCCGCCGCCCGCCTTGCCGGCGGACCTGCGCTTGCGCGGCTGGACGCCGGCCGGGGCGCGTACCAGTTCCGGAGAGGCCGACTCCAGCGGCACCGCCCAGGAACGGACCATGCCCAGCTGAACGGCCTGCCGCGGCAGGACGGCGTCCAGCAGCCAGTCCGTGGCCACCCGCACCCGGTTCCCCGGGAGCGACGCCAGGTGGTAACCGCGGGTGACGGCGTTCGCCGCCAGGCCGGACAGCGGCATGCCGAGCGGGTTGGCCGCCGCGTCGACGCCGCCGAGGTCGACGGCGAAGCCCAGGTCACGGTGCTTGTAGGGGCGCCGCGTGCCGTAGCCGTAGGCCGCAGCGATGTTCTGGCCCGCCACCTTGCCCTGGCGCACCGCGTGCTGCGCGGTCATGGGGGTGTACTCCCCCGGCCTGGTCAGGTCCGGCACCGCGGCGGCGTCACCGCAGGCCAGCACCTCCGGGTGGCCGGGTACGGCGAGGAACTCGTCGACGCAGATCCGGCCGCGCTCGGTCGACAGCCCCATGTCCTGCACGACCGGGTCGGGGCGCACGCCCACGCACCAGATGAGTGAGTGCGTCGGCACGAAGTCGCCGCTGTCCAGCAGCACCCCCTCGTGGGTGGCCTCCTTCACCGAGGTCTTGGTCATGACCTCGACGCCGCGTCGTCGCAGCACCTTGTCGGCGGTCTGCGCCAGCCGCTCGTCGAGCCCGGGAAGCACCCGGTCGGCGATGTCCAGCAGCATCCAGCGGGGCCGGCAGTCCCCCGGCAGCGCGCCCTCCGCCCGGCTGTGCTGCCGCACGAGCTCGTCGGTGAAGTGGGTGCCGTGCGCGGCCACCTCCGTCCCGGTGTACCCGGCTCCGACCACGACGAAGGTGCAGCGCGCCTGCCGCTCCTCGGGGTCGTCGCTGGCCGCGGCCAGGGCGATCTGCCGGGTGATGTGGTCACGCAGGTACAGCGCCTCGGGCATGCCGCGGAAACCGTGCGCGTGCTCGGAGACGCCGGGGATGGGCAGCAGCTTGTTCACGCTGCCCACGGTCAGCACCAGCCGGTCGTAGGAGAGCTCGCCCTCCTGGCCCTCGGGGTCGGTGTAGTGCACGCTGCGCCCGTCGAAGTCGACGTTGTGCACCTCCCCCAGCACCAGCCGCACCCCCGGCAGCGTGCCGGCCAGCGAGACCGAGACCCGTCGCGGCTCCAGCAGCCCGGTGGCCACCTGTGGCAGCAGTGGGAGATAGAGGAAGTAGTCGTTGGGGTTCACCAGCACGATGTCGACGGCCTTGCCGACCTTCCGGGACAGTGTCCGGGCGGTCTGGTATCCGGCGAAACCTGCTCCAACGATGACGATGCGGGACCGGCTCACGCTCCACCCACTCCAGCGATTCGGGATCACCTCGGACGGACCACCGGGGTTCCCCGGGCCCCGGACTCCAAACCCGGGCGCGACCCAACCGGGCGCAGGTGTGGGGGGTGGGGCGAGCACGCCCCCGAGTGCGGTATTGTTCTTGTGCGCGAGCGGCGAGGGGCCGAAAAGCCCCGGGCCGCCGGGGCACCGGGACGTGGCGCAGTTTGGTAGCGCACTTGACTGGGGGTCAAGGGGTCGTGGGTTCAAATCCCGCCGTCCCGACGGTGTAGACGCAGGTCAGGGCCGGTAACTCTGCACGGGTTACCGGCCCTGACGCGTGTGAGCGGGCCCTTCCGGGAGCCGGCTGGGAGACGTTCTCCCGAGAGCCATCCGGCGCCGTCGCCCGCTCCCGCCACAACCGCTCCGAAACCGGCATCGCAGCCGACCGCCGTGCGCACCCTGTTCCGTGTCCAGGCCGATCCGCGCAGCCGCATCAAGTGACCGTGCAACCGTGGAGCCCGTCTTCATCCGCAAGGACGTGCCTGCCGGACGTGGACGGGCACCGACCGGACAAGTGCCGCCACAAGTGGTACTGCTGATGCCCGCTGTGCGGGTCGTGAACCGGAACGAAGGAGACAGAGGGCCATGGCTACTGCTCGCGTGCGAGTACTGCTGAACATCGGCGACCAGGCGGAGATCGTGGCGGACGTGCCGCCGGCCGAACGGACAGCGCCGGTGCGTTACCCGGCGGAGGAGATCGCGGCCGCGGTCGGCGTCGACCGCCAGGAGCTGCCCGGCATGGTGCTGGTCGCCGATGTCGGGGACGACGACCACCTGTCCGGGTGGCGCCGCCCCTGACCGGCAGCCGGCGCGAGGGCCTCGGGTGTCGGACGGGTGTGGTTCGCTGATGGAGTGACCCAGGACTTGGAGACCGTCGCATTCGAATCCGCCGAGGCATTCCAGGCATGGCTCGGCGAGAACCACGCCGTCTCGCCCGGCGTCTGGCTCAAGCTTCGCAAGAAGGGCTCCGGAGTCGTCGCGCTGGATTACGCCCAGGCGCTCGACGTGGCGCTCT
>DASSBO010000527.1:0-3842 GCA_035698655.1 Streptomyces sp. | reverse complement strand
GCCGCGGTGCGCCCCCTGCGCGGAGAGGGCCTCCTTCATCTGCCGGACGGCCGTCTCACGGCTGCCCAGGTCGACACGCGTGGAGACGGCGATGAGGAGCATGCCGAAGGTGGGAAAGCTCAGCCGCGGAAAGTCGGACTTCTTCTCGTTGAGGTCGAAGGCGAGGCGGGCCAGCACGTCGATCGGTTTGGCGCCGCCGCGGCCGAGCGCGGCCAGGTCCTGGTGGGCGACGGGGGCGCGGGCGGCCCAGTGTGCGAGGTGTCCGAGGAGGCTGGTCTTGCCGCTGCCGCGTGGGCCCACGAGCAGCACGGTCGGCGGCAGTTCACGGGTGCCCGGGGTGCGGATCAGGTGGTCTTCGAGGCAGGCGCGTAATGCCCGGTCGCGGTCCGATCCGCCTGCCAGTCGCAGCCCTCCGGGCACGGCTCGTCCCCCTCCCCCTCACCGGTGTACTGCCCGTCGGCGCGGACAGGCATGCCGGAATCACGAAACCGTGGACTTCGAAGGGCTGCAACCGGTTTGACGAACCGTGACCAGTTCGGGGTCAGGGGGCGCCGTGTACGCGCTCGGCGTCGGCGACGAGGGCGCGGCTGCTCTCGACGTCCTCGCGCATCCGGGCCAGCAGCGTCTCCAGGTCGGGGAACTTCTCCTGGCCGCGCAGGTAGGCGAGGAAGTCGACGGCTGCGTGCAGTCCGTACAGGTCGAGGCCGGTGCGGTCGATGGCGTACGCCTCGACCGTGCGGTCCACGCCGTCGAACTGCGGGTTGGTGCCCACCGAGATCGCCGCGGGCATCGCCTCGCCGCCGGCCGTCAGCCAGCCGGCGTAGACGCCGTCGGCCGGGATCGCGGTGTGCGGCAGCGTTTCGACGTTGGCGGTGGGGAAGCCCAGCTCGTGGCCGCGGCGGGCGCCGCGGACGACGACGCCCTCGACGCGGTGCGGGCGGCCGAGCACCTCGGCGGCGCCCCGCACGTCGCCCTCGGCGACCAGGTTGCGGGTGAGGGTGGAGGAGAACGGTGCTCCCCCGCCGGCGTCGCCGCGGGCGAACAGGTCGACGACCTGCACCTCGTAGTCGTAGGTGCGCCCCAGTTCGGTGAGCGTCTCGACGGTGCCGGCCGCCTTGTGGCCGAAGCGGAAGTTGGGCCCTTCGACGACGGTGCGCGCGTGCAGCTTGTCGACGAGGACCTTCACGACGAACTCGGCCGGTGCGAGCTGCGAGAACTCGTTGGTGAACGGCAGGACCAGCACGGCGTCCACACCGAGGTCGGCCATCAGTTCCGCGCGCCGGTGGTGGGGGGCGAGCAGCGGCGGGTGGCTGCCCGGGCGCACGACCTCGCTGGGATGCGGGTCGAAGGTGACGACGACGGCGGGCACGCCGAGCTGCCGGGCCCGCTCGACCGCCTTGCCGATGATGAGCTGGTGCCCGCGGTGCACCCCGTCGTACGAGCCGATGGTGACGACGCTGCGCCCCCAGCCCTCGGGGATGTCCTCCAAGCCACGCCAGCGCTGCACTGTGCCTGCTCCTCGCCACGACGGAATGGGATGTGACGGTCCAAGGGTGCCACGACGGGCCGGGCCCCGTTGCGTCGGCCCGGGTCCGCGGCCGGTCTCAGGCGAAGACGGCGAGGCTCTTGGCCTTGCCGCCCTTCTCCTCAACCAGGGCCAGGAAGGCCTGGTCGGGACCGAAGACGGCGACCGGCCCGGCGGTGCCGGCCTGCATGGCGAGCCGGACGCCGTTGGAGAGCAGCCTGGCCTGCCGGGCGTCGACGTCCCAGCGGGGGAAGGCGGCCGCGGCGGCCTCGCCCAGCGGCAGCAGGGACGGGGCGCCGGCCTCGTCCCGCTCGGCCTGCAGCTGCTCCAGGGTGCGGGCCGCCTCCAGCCGGTAGGGGCCCACCCGGGTGCGGCGCAGTGCGGTGAGGTGGCCGCCGACGCCGAGCGCGGCGCCGACGTCACGGGCCAGAGCGCGGATGTAGGTGCCGGAGGAGCACACGACGGAAACCAGCACGTCCTGCACCGGGGTGCCGTCGTCGGACTCCACAGCGTGCACGGCGTGCACCTGGAAGGAGGAGACGGTCACCGGGCGGGCCGGGATCTCGAAGTCCTCGCCGTCGCGGGCACGCTTGTACGAGCGCTGCCCGTCGATCTTGATGGCGCTGACCTTGGAAGGCACCTGGAGGATGTCCCCGGTCTGGGCGGCGACGGCCGCGTCGAGGGCCTCGCGGGTGACGGCGGAGGCGTCGGCAGAGGTGGTGATCTCACCTTCGGCGTCGTCGGTGACGGTGGCCTGGCCGAGGCGGACGGTGCCGACGTACTCCTTCTCGGTCAGAGCGAGGTGGCCCAGCAGCTTGGTGGCGCGCTCGACGCCGAGGACCAGCACACCGGTCGCCATCGGGTCGAGGGTGCCGGCGTGGCCGACGCGCCGGGTGCGGGCGATGCCGCGCATCTTGGCGACGACGTCGTGTGAGGTGAATCCGGCGGGCTTGTCGACGATGACGAGCCCGCCGGGTGTGGTGGTGCCCTTCACTCAGCCGCGTCCTGGTCGCCGTCGTCCTCGGAGTCCTCGCCGGGCCTGCGGTAGGGGTCGGCCTCGCCGGCGTAGGCCGCGCCGGAGGAGGACTGGCGGACCTCCTCGTCGGAGGCCTTGGCCCGGGCGAGCAGGTCGTCGATGGTCTTGGCGTTCTCGGGCAGCGCGTCGGGCACGAAGGTGAGCGTGGGGGTGAACTTCACCCCGGCCGCCTGGCCGACGGCCGAGCGCAGCACGCCCTTGGCGCTCTGCAGGCCCTTGGCGGCCTCTTCGCGGGCCGCGTCGTCGCCGTACACCGTGTAGAAGACGGTCGCCTCCCGCAGGTCACCGGTGACGCGGGTGTCCGTGATCGTCACGTGGGAGCCGAGCCGGGGGTCCTTGACGCCCCGCTGCAGCTTCTGTGCGACCACCTCACGGATGAGGTCCGCCAACCTCTTCGCCCGTGCATTGTCGGCCACTGGTCCGTCTCCTTGCTATTCGTCTTCTTCTCCGTGGAACCGCCGCCGTACGGACAGCAACTCCACTTCGGGCCGGGCGGCGACCATGCGCTCGCACCTGTCCAGCACGTCCGTGACGTGCCCGGGGTCGCCCGAGACCGCGGCCAGCCCGATGCGGGCCCTGCGGTGCAGGTTCTGGTCACCGACCTCGGCGACGCTCACGGAGTGGGCGCGCTGGAGCTCGGCGACGATGGGCCGGACCACGGAGCGTTTCTGCTTGAGCGACCGCACGTCGCCGAGCAGCAGGTCGAAGGAAAGAGTTCCCACATACACCCGGTGATCCTAAGCGGGAGCGGCCGGGCCGGTCGACGGGATTTCCCCGCCGACCGGCCCGTCCGTCGCTTCACCGCGTCACACGCGCGGCTTCTCCCGCATCTCGTAGGTGGCGATGACGTCGTCGATCTTGATGTCGTTGTAGCTGCCGAGGTTGATACCGCCCTCGAAGCCTTCCCGGATCTCGGTGACGTCGTCCTTGAACCGGCGCAGACCCTCGATGTTGAGGCTCTCCGCGACGACCTTGCCGTCGCGCAGCAGCCGCGCCTTGGTGTTCCGCTTGACCTCGCCGGAGCGGATGAGGACACCCGCGATGTTGCCGAGCTTGGAGGAGCGGAAGATCTCGCGGATCTCCGCCGTGCCGAGCTCGACCTCTTCGTACTCCGGCTTGAGCATGCCCTTGAGGGCCGCCTCGATCTCCTCGATGACCTGGTAGATCACCGAGTAGTAGCGGACGTCGACACCCTCGCGCTCGGCCATCTGCGTCGCACGCCCCTCGGCGCGGACGTTGAAGCCGATGACGATGGCGTCCGAACCCGTCGCCAGGTCGATG
>DASSBO010000526.1:0-6064 GCA_035698655.1 Streptomyces sp. | reverse complement strand
CGCAGGCCAGCACCTCGACCCGCCCCCGCGGGTTGGCGCGGAAGTCGTACCACTCGTCGGTGACGTGCCAGGAAGCGGGCAGGTGGCCCGTCGCCGGGTGGGAACGGTTCTCGACGAGCAGCCGGCCGCGCTGGTACGGCGGGTGCCCGGCGAAGCGGGCGCCGAGCAGCTCCCCGTAGAACGGCCAGTCGTACTCGGTGCACGCCGCGGCGTGGATCCCGACGAAACCACCGCCCGCTGCCAGGTGTTCACGCAGCCGGTCGCGCCCTTGCGGGGTGAGGACCTCGCCGCTGGTGGAGAGGAAGACCACGACGGCGCAGTCCGTGAGGAGTTCCGCGAAGTCGTCGGGGTCCTCGGTGGCCTCCACGGCGAAGCCGTCGTCTGCGCCGAGTGTTCGCAGCGTCCGCACGCCGTGCGGGATGGAGTCGTGGCGGTAGGCGGTGGTGCGGCTGTAGACGGCGATGCGGTCAGGCATGGGGCCCCCGTTGGTGCGGCCGACGGCACGAGACGCTTGGCGAGGTTGCAGCGTAGGGCACTTAGACTCGGCTCGTGACCACCGGTAAGCCGCAGACTCTTCTGGTGATGGACGAGCAGACCCGGCGGGTGCAGTTCGGCCCGGCTCAGCTGTCCCGGCTGCGGGCCGCCGCCGCGCTGGGCGCACCGCACGCCACTGGCGAGCTGCGCTCGGACCGGGTGCGCGAGCGGCTCGCCGAGGTGGAGGTGCTGGTCACCTCCTGGGGGTGTCCCGTGCTCGACGGGCGGGTGCTGCGCGACGCGCCGCGGCTGCGCGCCGTCCTGCACGCCGCGGGCACCGTGCGCCACCACGTCGACGCGGCGGTCTTCGCCCGTGGCGTCCTGGTGACGACCGCCGCCGACGCCAATGCCGAACCGGTCGCCCAGTACACCCTCGCCGCTGTCCTGTGGGCCTTCAAGAAGGTGCCGTTCCTCGCTGCGGACGCGCGCCGCTTCCGTGCGGACTGGAGTTACCGCGATCGCCGGGGAGAACTCAGCGGCCGTGACCGCACGGTCGTGCTCGTCGGCTTCTCCCGCATCGGACGCCGCGTCACCGAACTGCTGGGGCGTCTCGGACTCGCCCGGATCCTGGTGGTCGACCCGGTCGTCGACCCGGCCGAGATCGCCGCCGCGGGCGCCGAAAGCGCCACGCTGCACGAGGCGTTGCCGCAGGCGGACGTGCTCAGCCTGCACGCCCCCGCGCTGCCGGCGACCCGCCACATGATCGGTGCGGCGGAGCTGGCCGCACTGCCGCCGGACGCGGTGCTGGTCAACACCGCCCGCGGTGCACTGGTCGACACCGCGGCGCTCGAGGAGGCCTGCCGGGCCGGCCTGCACGCGATCCTGGACGTCACCGACCCCGAACCGCTGCCCGCCGCTTCACCGCTGTACGACCTGCCCAACGTCGTCCTCACGCCGCACGTGGCCGGCTCGCTCGGCTCGGAGACCCGCCGCATGGCCGACGCCGCCCTCACCGAACTGGAGCGGTACGCCGCCGGGTTGCCGCCGCTCGCCCCGGTGACCGCCGGTGCCGGGTAGGTCGGGTACTCCACCCCGGAGACGTGCTGGACGACCCGCACGACCTGGCACGAGTAGCCGAACTCGTTGTCGTACCACAGGTAGAGGATCGCGTTGTCGCCGTCGACCTTGGTGGCGCCGGCGTCGACGATCGAGGCGTGCCGCGAGCCGATGAAGTCGCTGGAGACCGCGTCCGGGGCGCTGATGAAGTCGATCTGCCGCTTGAGCGGCGAGGTCAGCGACACCTCGCGCAGGTGGTCCAGGACGTCCTCGCGGGTGGTCTCGCGGGCGAGCTGCAGGTTGAGGATCGCGATCGAGACGTCCGGCACCGGAACCCGGATCGAGCTGCCGGTGATCCTCGCCTCGAGGTCGGGCAGCGCCTTGGCGACGGCGGAGGCGGCGCCGGTCTCGGTGAGGACCATGTTCAACGGCGCCGAGCGGCCGCGGCGGTCGGACTTGTGGTAGTTGTCCAGCAGGTTCTGGTCGTTGGTGAAGGAGTGGACGGTCTCCACGTGGCCGCGCGTCACGCCGTACTCGTCGGCCATGGCCTTCAGCGGCGGGACGATCGCGTTGGTGGTGCAGGAGGCGCAGGACAGGATCTGTTCGTCCGGCTTGATCGTGTCGTGGTTCACGCCGTGCACGATGTTGGGGATGTCGCCCTTGCCCGGCGCGGTCAGCACGACCTTGTCGATGCCGGGCCGCAGGTGCTTCGAGAGCCCCTCCCGGTCCCGCCAACGGCCGGTGTTGTCGATGAGGATGGCGTCCTTGATGCCGTAGGCGGTGTAGTCCACCGTCGTCGGGTCGTCGGAGTAGATGACCTGGATCTCGTTGCCGTTGGCCACGATGCGGCTGTTCGCCTCGTCCACGGTGATCGTGCCCTGGAACTGGCCGTGGATGGAGTCGCGGCGCAGCAGCGAGGCGCGCTTGACCAGGTCCTGGCCGGCGGCCTTGCGCACGACGATGGCCCGCAGCCGCAGGCCGTTTCCGGAGCCTGCCTTCTCGATGAGCAGGCGGGTCAGCAGCCGGCCGATGCGGCCGAACCCGTACAGCACGACGTCGCGCGGCTCGCGCCGCTCGATCTTGTTCTCGCCGGTGGCCCCGGCGACGGCCTCCGTCGTGAACTCCTGGACCGTCAGGCCGCGGTCGTCGGCCCGGTACGTCGCGGCGAGCATGCCGATGTCGATCTGGGACGGGCCCAGGTCCAGCGTGGTCAGCGCCTGCAGGAAGGGCAGCGTCTCGGTGACCGAGAGCTCCTCCCCGGCGATCTGCCGGGCGAACCGGTGGGTCTTCAGAATGCTGACCACCGACTTGTTCACCAGGGAGCGGCTGTGCAGCAGGACCGTCACGTCCCGCTCCCGGTGCAGCTTCCCGATGATCGGGATCATCGACTCCGCGATCTCTTCGCGGTGCTTCCAGTTGGTGAACGCGTCCACGGTGGCAGTCACAAGTCCATCTTTCGAGCTAGGCGGTGCTCATATGTTAGCCACCTGGCGATTTGATCAGCCAATCGGTCCCGCCTCCCGCCCGCCGGCCCCGTCTGCTGCCTGACCGGCGACGATCCTGAGTCACCGTCAACGGTGTCCTGCGCCGCGTCGAGAGGGCGATCTCTCCCCTGTTGTGTGTGCTGTCACAAACCCTTCCCGGTGGGCGTTTTCTCCGTCTAGCTTCGTCATTGCTCCTTACGTGACGGAAAGGCGGATTCCTAGTGATGCAGGGTAAGTCGGACAATGTGCACGAGCTCACATGTGGTGAACTCGTGCCCGGCGACGTGGTGATCGTCGACGGCGCGGACCACTTCGCGGTGCTCGACGCCTCGCCCGCCGACGAGCAGCACGTACGGCTGACGCTGCGTGCCGTCCACGGGGGGCCGCACTTCCACGCCGTGTATCCGCGCCGGGAAACCGTCCTGGTGGCCGCGGAGCGCGTGGACACCTCGTGTGTTCCGCATCACGTGTCGACCGGCGCCGACGTGGAGTTCCGGGACGGCGACCGGATGAACGTGCTCCACGCCACCCGGCCGGAGCGTGACGAACGCCACTACGTCCGGCACGAGCAGACGTGGTTCGCGCTGGACGGTGCCGAAGCGCCGTTCGACGACGACCGGATGCGCAGCCTGATGGCGCAGGACCCGAAGTCGCTCATCTGCCGGCACGACCCGGTCACGCGCCGGCCGCGGCGCGTCGTCGTCACCGGTGTGGGCGCCGTCACGCCGCTCGGCGGCGACGCGGCCACCACCTGGCAGGGCCTGCTGGAGGGCCGCTCCGGCGTCATCGAGCTGGAGGGCGAGGAGTTCGCCGGTCTCGACGTCCGCATCGCCGCCCCGGCGGCCGCCGATCCGATGGCGCAGCTGCCCCGCTCGCGGGCCCGGAAGATGAGCCGCTCGGCCCAGTTCGCGTCGGTCGCCGCCCAGGAGGCGTGGGCCGATGCCGGGTTCGCCCCCGACGAGGCGAGCGAAGGCCGGCTGGACGGCCGCCGGGTCGGCGTGTCGATCGGCTGCGTCCTCGGCGGCACCACCCCGGGCCTGGTGGAGGCGAACGACGTCATGACGGAGCGCGGCCCGGGCCGTGTCTCACCTCACACCGCGCCGATGCTGGTGCCCAACGGCGCCGCCGCGCAGGTCTCCATCGACCTCGGGGCGCGCGGCGAGGCCCGCACGGTGGTCAGCGCCTGCGCGTCCGGCACCGAGTCGATCGGCCTGGCCATCGACCGGATACGCAACGGACACGCGGACGTGATGGTCGCCGGCGGCTCCGAAGCGATCATCACCCCGACTCTGATGGCCGCCTTCGGCGCGATGCGCGCCCTGTCCAAGGGCGCCGACGGGCCGGAGAAGGCCTCGCGCCCCTTCGACGAGGCCCGTGACGGGTTCGTGGTCGGCGAGGGCGCCGGGCTGCTGATCCTGGAGTCCGAGGAGCACGCCCGGGCCCGCGGCGCCCGCATCTACTGCGAGGCGGCGGGCTACGGCGTCTCGGCCGACGCCCAGGACATGGTCCGGCCGCGCCAGGACGGCGCCGGGGTCGTCGACGCGCTGCGCAAGGCGCTGCAGGACGCCGACGCCGCGCCGGGCGACGTGATGCACGTCAACGCGCACGCGACGGCGACCAGTGCCGGCGACGCCGCCGAGGCACTCGCCCTGCGCACCGTCTTCGGTGACGGCGCCGTTCCGCCCGTGACCGCGCCCAAGGGTGCGATGGGCCACCTGCAGGGCGCGGCCGGCGGTGTGGAGGCCGTCGCCACCGTGCTCGCCCTGCACCACGGCGTGATACCGCCCACCGTCGGCTGCGACAACCCCGAAGAGGGCCTGGACCTCGACGTGGTCACCGACGCGCCGCGCGAGGCGGCCGGCGACGGCGACGTCGCCCTGAGCAACTCGTTCGGATTCGGCGGCCACAACGCGGTTCTCGCACTGCGCCGCACCGCCTGATCCTGCTCCCTCCTCAGCCGAACGCGATGCCGCCGGGGGCCGTGGACAGGCCCAGCGGCGTGCTCCCCACCCGCGTGAGCGTCGAGGCGTCGATGACGTCCACGGTGCCGGCCGCGTTGGCGGACACCCAGACGGTGTCGTCGTGCACGGCGATGCCCGTCGGCACGTGTCCGACCCCGACCGACCCGGTCAGCCGGCCGCTCCCGGCGTCGATGACGGCCACGGTGTCGTCGTTCGCGCACGTCACGTACACGTGGGCACCGTCCGGGCTCGGCGCCACCCGCCAGGGTGACCGGCCGACGCGGATCCGTCCGGTCACCCGGTGTGTGCGGGCGTCCAGCACGGAGACGGTGCCCTGCAGCGTGTTCGCCACGTAGACCTTCCGCCCGTCCGGGTGCACCGCGAGGCCCTGGGCGTGTGCCTGGCCGGGCAGCGTCGCCAGCCGGCCGCCGTCCCCGGTGTCCAGCACGGCCAGCCCGTCCGCACACGCCGCGTACAGCGCGCCTCCGTCCGGGCTGACGGCCAGGGCCAGCGGCGCCGAACCCGCCGGCCATTTCGCGGCGACCGTGTCGGACGCCGTGTCGAGCACGCTGACGGTGCGTGAGCCGTTCCGGCCGAACCCCGGACCGGTGTTCGCCACGAACACCCGTCGCCCGTCCGGGGAGACCGCCATTCCGTGCGGGCTCAGCCCGACGGTGATGCTGTCGACGATCCGGCCGCGGGAGGTGTCCAGCACGGACACGTCGCTCGCGCCCGAATTGCTCACGTAGAGCTTGTCCGAGCCCGGGACGCTCACGACGTCGAAGGGGTTCGTCCCGGCGCGGATGCTGGCCACCATCGTGTACGTGGAGGTGTCGAGCGCCACGATCCGGCGGCTGACGATGGTCGAGGCGTAGGCGTACGTGCCCGTGTCCGGCGCGGTGGTGGGGACCGACTCCTGGATTCCGGGGAAGTTCGTACCGGCCGTCCCGTGCGGGAAGTCCGCCCGGTGGTTCGTGGCGTTCTCGGTGATCCGGCTGCGGGCGTACGGGCGTGGGCCGCTCAGCGTCCTGGGCCGCTTGGGCGGCGGAGCCACCGTGTGCGGCCCGGAGGTGGCGTCCTGGTGGGGAG
>DASSBO010000525.1:0-19073 GCA_035698655.1 Streptomyces sp. | reverse complement strand
CAGGTGCAGGCCCTTCGAGCCGGAAGTCTTGGCGTAGGCGGTCAGCCCGTCCTGCGCGAGCCGGTCGCGCAGCCACAGCGCCACCTCGCGGCAGTCCAGGACGGTGGCCCCCTGGCCGGGGTCGAGGTCGAAGACGAGCCGGTCGGCCTGCCGTTCCGCCTCGATGCGCCACTGCGGCGTGTGCAGCTCGAGAGCGGCGAGGTTGGCCGCCCACACGAGCGACGGCAGGTCCTGGATCATCACCTGCCGGTCCGTCGTGCCACCCGAACGGTGCACCTCGCAGGTCGTCACCCAGTCGGGGGCTCCGGGCGGGACGTTCTTGGCGAAGAAGGCCGTCCCCGTCACGCCGTCCGGGAAGCGCAGGAAGGACAGCGGGCGTCCGTCGAGGTGGGGGAGGACGGCGTCGGCGATCGAGGCGTAGTAGTGGATCGCCTCGCCCTTGGTCCAGCCGGTCTCCGGATAGAGGACCTTGTCGAGATTGCTGAGCGCCAGGCGGCGGCCCTCGACCTCCGTGATGGGCATACCCTGAGAATCCCATGGAAGGGACAAAGTATGCGTTCCATCTGGAAAGGGTCCATATCGTTCGGGCTGGTCTCGATCCCGATCAAGGTGGTCGCCGCGACCGAGAACCACAGCGTCTCCTTCCGCCAGGTCCACACCGCCGACGGCGGGCGGATCCGCTACCGCAAGGTGTGCGAGCTGGACCAGCAGGAGGTCCCGGGCGAGGAGATCGGCAAGGGCTACCAGACGGCGGACGGCGAGACCGTGCTGCTGACCGACGAGGATCTGGCGTCGCTGCCGTTGCCCACGGCCAGGACCGTGGAGATCCTCGGGTTCATCCCGGCCGAGGAGATCGACCCCATCCAGCTGGACAAGTCGTACTACCTCAGCGCGGACGGGCAGAGTGCGGCCAAGCCGTACGTGCTGCTGCGCGAGGCGCTCGAGCGGTCGGGCCGGGTCGCGGTGGCCAAACTCGCGATGCGCGGCCGCGAGAGCCTGGGCATGCTGCGGGTGTACGAGGGCACGCTCGCCATGCACACGATGCTCTGGCCGGACGAGATCCGCTCCGCGTCGGGTGTGGCGCCGGACGAACAGGTCAGCGTGCGCGACGCCGAACTGGACCTGGCCGACACGCTGATGGAGACGCTGGGGGAGCTGGACCTGGCGGCCCTGCACGACGAGTACCGGGAGGCCGTCGAGTCGCTCGCGGCGGCCAAGGCGGAGACCGGCGAGGTGCCGGCCGAGGCGGCGCCGGCCCGCCCCTCGGCGAAGGTCGTCGACCTGATGGCCGTCCTGGAGACGTCGGTGCAGGCTGCCAAGCAGTCGCGGGGCGAGGAGGCCGCGGAGGCGGAGATCCACGCTTTTCCCGAACGTGAGGGCGGCCGGGGGAGCGGGCGCGGGCAGCCGGCGAAGAAGGGGACGAGGAAGACGGGCGGCAAGTCCGCGGAGAAGTCCACGGCCAAGCAGTCCCAGGCGAAGAAGACCCAGGCCAAGAAGACGGCTGGGAAGAAGACCGCCAAGAAGGCGGCGTCGAAGCAGACCGCTGCGAAGAAGCCGGCCGGGCGCAGGCCCCGCAAGTCGGCCTAGCCGGGCCGGGGCCGGCCCCGGACGGTGTGTGCCGGGGCCGGCGGGGTGCCGGTGTCAGGCGACGCCGAGGGAGACCTCGATGTTGCCGCGGGTCGCGTTGGAGTACGGGCAGACCTGGTGGGCGGCGTCCACGAGTTCCTTGGCGGTGCCCTCGTCCACGTTCGGGATGTGGGCGACGATCTCCACCTTCAGCCCGAAGCCGCCTTCGGGGGTGCTGCCGATGCCGACGCGCGCGGTCACCGTGGACCCTGCGACGTCCGCGTTCCGCTTGCGGGCGACGACGCCCAGCGCGCCCTGGAAGCAGGCGCTGTAACCGGCGGCGAAGAGCTGCTCGGGGTTGGTGCCGGCGCCGTTGCCGCCCATCTCCTTGGGCGGGTTGACGACGACGTCGAGCTTCCCGTCGTCGGTGGCGACCCGGCCGTCGCGGCCGTTCTCGGCGGTGGCGACGGCGGTGTACTTGACGTCGACGGACTGGATGGACATGCGAATCCTCCTGTTGCGGTACGCGACCGGGGCTCGCGCCCACGACCCGGCGGTCACGGCACGAGGTTATCGAAGGGGGTGGTGAGGTCTGGATCAGTCCGTCAGCCGGACGACCATCTTGCCGGTGTTCTCGCCCTTGAGGAGTCCGAGGAAGGCGTCGAGCGTGTTCTCCACGCCGTCGACGACCGTCTCGCGGTAGGTGAGCTCGCCGGAGCGGAGCCAGCCGGAGACCTCCTCGACGAACTTCGGCCGCAGGTCGGAGTGGTCGGCGACCAGCATGCCCTGGATGCGCAGCCGCTTGCCGATGACCAGCGCGAGGTTGCGCGGAGCGGCCGGCGGCTCCGTCGCGTTGTACTGCGCGATCATGCCGCAGACCGTGACACGGCCGTGTACGTTCAGCGCGCTGATGGCCGCCTCGAGGTGGTCGCCGCCGACGTTGTCGAAGTAGACGTCGATGCCGTCCGGCGCCGCCTTCTTCAACTGCTCGGCGGCGGGCCCCTTCTTGTAGTTGAACGCGGCGTCGAACCCGTAGTCCTCGGTGAGCACCCGCACCTTCTCGTCCGAGCCGGCGCTGCCGATCACGCGGGAGGCGCCCTTGAGCCTGGCCATCTGGCCGACCTGGCTGCCCACGGCGCCCGCGGCACCCGAGACGAAGACCGCATCCCCTTCCCGGAAGGAGGCGACGTCGAACAGGCCGGCGTAGGCCGTCAGGCCCGGCATGCCGAGCACGCCCAGGTAGGAGCTCAGCGGTGCCTGGTCGGCGGACACCTTGGCGGCCTTACGGGCCGGGAGCGTCGCGTACTCCCGCCAGCCCAGGCCGTGCAGCACGTGGTCGCCGGGGGAGATGCCCTCCGCGCGGGAGGCGAGGACGACGCCCACCGCCCCGCCGTCCATCGGCTCGTCCAGCTGGAACGGCGGCACGTAGGACTTCACGTCGTTCATCCGGCCGCGCATGTACGGGTCGACCGAGAGGTACTCGTTGCGCACCAGGATCTCGCCCTCGCCCGGCGGGGTCACCGGCGCCTCGCGCAGCGCGAAGCCGTCCGGCGTCGGCCAGCCCTGCGGCCGGGCGGTGAGATGCCACTCGCGGCCGGTGCGCGGCAGCTCGGGAGCGTCGGACATGGGGGGGTGCCTCCTCGCGAGGATCGGTCACTTGTTTCAGGTTCTGAAACAACAATGCGCCTGAAAGTTTCATGTTGTCAAGCAATTGGGTATCCTGATGCCATGGCTGCCCGCACTCCGCCCGCCGATCCGCTCACCCGGGAGGTCGTCGACCTGATCGGGACGGTCGTGGCGCGCTATCACGAGGAGTACGAGCTGGCCGCCTCGCGCCATGCGCTCACCGGCGCGCAGGCCCGGGTGCTGGCGATGCTGGCCCGGGAGCCGACGCCGATGCGGAAGATCGCCGACCAGCTGAAGTGCGAGCCCTCGAACGTGACCGGCATAGTGGACCGGCTGGAGTCGCGCGGCCTCGTGGAGCGCCGGCCGTCCCCCGGCGACCGCCGCGTCAAGCTGGCCGCCGCCACGGACGAGGGAATTCACACCGCCGCGCTGCTGCGCGGCTCGCTGGACTTCGCGCGGGAGCCGCTGGCCGGCCTCACGCCCCTGGAACGCCGCACGCTGCGCGATCTGCTGCAGCGCATGCTGGGGGCGGAGATCCCGCCCGAGGACGGCTGAGCGTCAGTCTCCCGCTTCCGTGATGTGCCGGTAGGCCAGGTCGGCCAGCCCGTTCTGTCCCCGCTTGCTGGGGTGGAACCAGTCCCAGTCGCTCAGGTCTGCGGGGGTGAGCCGGTAGCCGAAGACGGCGCCGTCGTCGTAGCGGCAGCGGCGGTCCCGGGCGCACACCTGCCGCAGGACGTCGTTGTACTCCTTCACCCGTTCGCGGACCTGGTCGCGGCGTGCGGTCGCCTGCGGACCGGTGTCCTGCGGGTCGGCCAGCATCGACTGGCAGATGCCCAGACTCCAGACCTGCCGGGCCTCCTTGTGCCCCTTGCCTGCCTCCCACAGCCGCTTCAGGTCCGGCACGCTCGCCACGTACACCTCGGCGTGCGGCGCGTCGGAGCGCAGCGTGCGCAGCGCCTCGGAGAAGCGGGTGCGGAAGTCGTCGACCGAAGTCATGGCGCTCACGTGCGGCCGGCAGGCGTCGTTGGCCCCGATCAGCACGGTCACCAGCTCCGGCCGGTGCCGCGCGGCCTGCCGCATCTGTTCCGGCAGCTGCGCCACCACCGCGCCGTCCTGCGCGAGGTTCCAGGTGTCCTCGCCCTTGTGGTCCCGGTCCGGCAGCCGCCGGGCGAGGCTGTCCACCTTCCGGCCCTCGCCGGTCGACCAGGAGGCCGACGGGCAGTCGGCCAGCGCCCGGCAGGCGTTGAAGGCCCGGGTGATGGAGTCGCCGACCGCCGCGATCGTGTCCGGGTGCGGGTCCCAGCCCGAGGTGTCGTGTGCCGGCGCGGACGCCGAGGGGCGCCCGCCGTCCTTGTGGGTGTTCGCGGCGGCCTTTCCGTGCTCGCCCTGCCCGCCGCACCCGGCCAGCAGCAGCGCGGCGGCCAATACGGCGACCAGGCCCGTGACGGGCGTCGGCGGCGTGCGGCGTCGTCGCGACATGGGGGTCGTCTCCCTCCGGGGTACCTGCTCCGCTTCTGCTCAGACGGTAAGTCACCTGCGGTACCCCGCCAGGCGGTAGTTTTGCCTCAGGAGCATTCCCCGCAGCACCGGCGAAGGTCACATCGGGTCACTTCATGTCCCTTTCGCGGATGTTTGCCTGGAATAGTGTTTACTATTCGTCACATCGGGCGCTGGTAGCCAAGTGACCGATGGTGCAGAATGTCACGCGCCGGTCGGCGCGTGACCGGCAGTTGCTCGAGGCCGCTGGGGAAGGCGTACCTCGAACCGCACTGGAGGTCCCGGTGACGACACGTGGAGTTCTGTACGTGCACTCCGCGCCCCGCGCGCTGTGCCCGCACGTCGAATGGGCCGTGGCAGGCGTGCTGGGCGCCCGCGTCCCGCTGGACTGGATCAGACAGCCCGCCTCGCCCGGCACCTGGCGGGCCGAGCTGTCCTGGCAGGGGGCGCCCGGCACCGCCTCGCAGCTCGCCTCCGCCCTGCGCGGCTGGCATCTGCTGCGCTTCGAGGTCACCGCCGAACCGTGCGCCGCGGCCGAGGGCGAGCGCTACAGCTCCACTCCGGAACTGGGCATCTACCACGCGGTGACGGGCATGCACGGCGACATCCTCATCCCCGAGGACCGGCTGCGTGCCGCCATGGCGCGCTCCTCGCGCGGGGAGAGCGAGCTGGAGGCCGAGCTGGCCAGGCTGCTGGGCAAGCCGTGGGACGACGAGCTGGAGCCGTTCCGCTATGCGGGCGAGGGCGCACCGGTGCGCTGGCTGCATCAGGTGGTCTGAGCGCCGCGCCGCACAGCCGTCCCGGCCGGGTACGCCATAGGCTGCCGCCATGCCTGATACACCGCCGGCACCGTCCACGCCGCTGTCCGTAGCCGTCCTCGGCACCGGGATCATGGGGGCCGCCATGGCGCGCAACCTGTGCCGCGCCTCGATGGACGTCCGTGTCTGGAACCGCACCCGGGCCAGGGCCGAGCCGCTCGCGCAGGCCGGTGCCCGGGTGGCGGACACTCCGCAGGACGCCGTGCGGGGCGCGGACGTCATCCTCACGATGCTGCACGACGGGCCCGTGACCCGGCAGACCATGCACGCCGCCGGGCCCGCGGTGCGATCCGGCGCGGTGTGGCTGCAGGGCACCACCGCCGGCCTCGAGGCGCTGGCGCCGCTGTCCGCGCTGGCGGTCGAGCACGGTCTGGTCTTCGTCGACGCGCCCGTCCTGGGCACCCGGAAGCCGGCGGAGGACGGACAGCTGACCGTGCTGGCCTCCGGTCCGCACGAGGCGCGGGCCGTGGTCGAGCCGGTCTTCGACGCGGTCGGCTCCCGCACGTTCTGGGTCGGGGACGAGCCCGGTGCCGCGACCCGGCTGAAGCTGGTGTGCAACAGCTGGGTCCTCACCGTCACCCACGGCGTGGCCGAGGCGCTGGCGCTCGCCGACGGCCTGGGGGTGGACCCGCAGTCGTTCCTCGACGCGGTGGCCGGCGGCGCGCTCGACATGGGCTATCTCCAGGTCAAGGCCGCGGCCATCCGCTCCCGGGACGCCGACGGGCTGGAGCCGAGCTTCGCCGTCGACACCGCCGAGAAGGACGCCCGGCTCATCGTGGAGGCCGGCCGGCACGCGGAGGTGCGGCTCGACGTGGCGGAGGCGGGCGCGGAGCGGTTCCGCCGGGCGGCCGAACAGGGGCACGGCGGCGAGGACATGGCCGCCTCGTACTTCGCCAGCTTCTGAGCACGGCGAAAGGCCCCCGACCGCGGGAGCGGTCGGGGGCCTTCTGCTGTGGCCGGCCTCAGACGGTGCGGAAGGCCAGCACGACGTTGTGTCCGCCGAAGCCGAAGGAGTTGTTGATCGCGGCGATCCGGCCCTCCGGCAGCTTCCTGGCCTCGTCGCGGACGATGTCGCAGTCCACCTCGGGGTCCAGGTTCACGATGTTGACCGACGGCGGCGCCAGCCGGTTGTGCAGCGCGAGCACCGTCGCGACGGACTCGACACCGCCGGCTCCGCCCAGCAGGTGACCGGTCATCGACTTGGTCGCCGAGACGGCCATGTGGCCGGCGTCGTCCCCGAAGACCTTCCGCAGCGCCTTGAGCTCCGCGATGTCACCCAGTGGGGTGGACGTCGCGTGCGCGTTGACGTGCATCACCTCGTTCGCCTCGAGCCCGGTGTGCTCCACCAGGTTCTGCAGCGCGTGGGCGATGCCGTTGCCGCTCGGCTCCGGCTGGGTGATGTGGTGGCTGTCCGCCGAGATGCCCTGGCCGACGATCTCCGCGTAGACGCGGGCCCCGCGCCGTTCGGCGTGCTCGGCCGACTCCAGCACCAGCACGCCGGAACCCTCGCCGAGCACGAAGCCGTTGCGGTCCGCGTCGAAGGGGCGGGAGGCGCCCTGCGGGTCCTCGTTGTTCTTCGACATCGCCATCATGTTGCCGAACGCGGCGATGGGCAGCGGGTGGATCGCCGCCTCCGTGCCGCCGGCGACGACCACGTCGGCACGGCCGGTGCGGATCATCTCCACGGCGTACCCGATCGCCTCCGAGCCGGACGCGCAGGCACTGACCGGGGTGTGCACCCCGGCCCGCGCGCCGACCTCGAGGCCGACGTTGGCCGACGGGCCGTTCGGCATCAGCATCGGCACCGTGTGCGGGGAGACGCGGCGGACGCCCTTCTCCTTCAGCACGTCGTACTGGTCGAGCAGCGTGGTGACGCCGCCGATGCCGGAGGCGATCACCGCGCCCAGCCGGTCCGGGTCGATGCTGCCGTCCTCACCGGCCTTGCCGGCGTAGCCGGCGTCCGACCACGCCTCGCGTGCCGCGAGGAGCGCGAACTGCGCGGACCGGTCCAGCCGGCGTGCCTGGGGACGCGGAATGATCTCGCCCGGCTCCACCGCGGCCTTCGCCGCGATGCGGACGGGCAGCTCCGCGGCCCATTCCTCCTCGAGCAGCCGGACGCCGGAGCGGCCGGCCAGCAGACCGTCCCAGGTCGAGGCGGTGTCGCCACCCAGCGGTGTGGTTGCGCCGATACCGGTGACGACCACGGTGCCTTGGGTCGTGTTCATCGGGATGTGATTCTCCACTGCCTAGAAGTTCGCGGTGACCTCAGCGAGCGACGCCACCGCAGGGCGGCGACAGACCTGCTCAGCCCTGGTGCTTGAGGATGTACTCGGTCGCGTCGCCGACCGTCTTGAGGTTCTTGACGTCGTCGTCCGGGATCTTCACGCCGAAGCGCTCCTCAGCGGCGACGACCACCTCGACCATGGACAGCGAGTCCACGTCCAGGTCGTCGGTGAAGGACTTGTCCTCCTGGACGTCCTCGGCGGGGATACCGGCGATCTCGTTCACGATGTCGGCGAGACCGGCGATGATCTCTTCCTTGGTGGCGGCCATGACGGCGCTCCTTCGGTGTTGTGACGGCTGCCTGCGCGGCAGCACGGGAGGGATCTTGCTCAAGGGAGGGTAACGACCGTGGCGGCGTACACGAGACCCGCCCCGAAGCCGATGACGAGCGCGGTGTCACCGCTCTTCGCCTTTCCGGTCGCCAGCATCCGCTCCATGGCGAGCGGGATGGAGGCGGCGGAGGTGTTGCCGGTGGTCTCGATGTCACGGGCGACCGTGACGTGCTCCGGCAGCTTGAGGGTCTTCACCATCGAGTCGATGATCCGCATGTTGGCCTGGTGCGGGATGAAGACGTCCAGGTCCTCGGGGGAGACCCCGGCGGCGTCCAGCGCCTCCTGGGCCACCTTGGCCATCTCGTAGACCGCCCAGCGGAAGACCGTCTGGCCCTCCTGCCGGATGGCGGGGAACTTCACCTCGCCGTCCTCGCCGACGGGCAGTTCGCGCACGTCGCCGAGCCGGAAGGCGTCCCACGGCACCGTCTGGGAGATCTTGTCGGCCTTGTCGCCCTCGGAGCCCCACACGGACGGGCCGAAGCCGGGCTCGTCGGCCGGGCCGACGATGACCGCGCCGGCGCCGTCGCCGAAGAGGAACGCCGTCGAGCGGTCGGTCAGGTCCGTCAGGTCGGAGAGCCGCTCGACGCCCACGACGAGCACGTACTCCGCGCTGCCGTCGGCGATCAGGCCCTTCGCGATGGTCAGCCCGTAGCCGAAGCCGGCGCACGCGGCGGAGATGTCGAAGGCCGCCGCCTTCCCGGCACCCAGCCGGTGGGCGATCTCCGTGGCGATGGACGGGGTCTGCTTGAAGTGGGAGACGGTGGAGATGATGACCGCTCCGACCTGCGAGGCGTCGATCCCGGCGTCCGCCAGCGCCTTGCCGGCGGCGTCCAGCGTCATCTCGGCGACCGTCTCGTCCGGTCCGGCCCAGTGCCGGGTGACGATGCCCGAACGAGAGCGGATCCACTCGTCCGTGGAGTCGATGTGCTTGAGGATCTCCTCGTTCGGCACCACACGTGTCGGGCGGTAGCCGCCGACGCCGTGGATCCGCGCGTACGGGTGGCCCTTGGCGGGCTTGATCTTCGCGGTCATGCTCTTCGGACTCCTATTCGGCCGCAGCGGCGTGTTCGGCGACGAGCGCGCGAGCAGCGTCCAGATCGTCGGGAGACTTCAGCGCGAGGGTCTTCACACCCGGCAGGCCGCGCTTGGCCAGGCCGGTGAGGGTGCCCCCGGGGCAGAGCTCGAGCAGCGCGGTGGCGCCGAGTTCGGAGAAGGACTCCATGCACCGGTCCCAGCGGACCGGGTTGGCCACCTGGCCGACCAGCCGCTGCACGACGTCCGCGCCCTCGGTGACGACCCGTCCGTCCCGGTTGGAGACGTAGGGGAGCACCGGGTCGTGGACGTCGGTGTCCTTCACGGCGGCTTCGAGCGCGTCGACCGCCGGAGCCATGTGGACCGTGTGGAAGGCGCCGGCCACCTTCAGCGGGATGACCCGGGCGCGCTCGGGCTTGTCCTCGGCGAGGGCGGCCAGCTGGTCGGCGGTTCCGGCGGCGACGATCTGCCCGCCGCCGTTGATGTTGGCCGGGGTGAGGCCGAGCTTCTCCAGGTGCGCGGTGACGGCCTCCGGCTCGCCGCCGAGCACCGCGGACATGCCCGTCTCGGTGACGGCCGCGGCCTCGGCCATGGCCCTGCCGCGGGCGCGCACCAGCGTCATGGCGTCCTGCTCGGAGAGCACACCGGCGAGCGACGCGGCGGCCAGTTCGCCCACGCTGTGGCCCGCGGTTGCGCCGACGACGGCGGCCGGCTCGGCGTCCCGGAGCACCGCACGCGCCGAGAGCAGGGCCGCGGCGACGAGCAGCGGCTGGGCGACGGCGGTGTCGCGGATCTCCTCCGCGTCCGCCTCCGTCCCGTAGTGGACGAGGTCCAGGTCGATGGCGGCCGACCACTCCCGCAGGCGGTCCGCCACGCCGGGGAGTTCGAGCCAGGGGGTCAGGAAGCCAGGCTTCTGGGCGCCTTGGCCGGGAGCGACGAGTACGAGCACTCTCACACTCTCTCTTGAGGAACGGGGTCCCCGCCGGTGGGGACCGGTACGAAGAACCTTCGGGGGAATTGTGGCCCCCCGACAAAACTCGGCTCTCAGCTTAGGGCTGCGGCTCCCCGTCGGTGAGGCGGCCCAGGATCAGCGCGATACGCAGGGTGAACGCCGAGCGGACATCGGAGGGTGACCAGCCGGTGACGTCCGTCACACGTCGGAGCCGATAGCGCACGGTGTTGGGGTGCACGAAGAGCATGCGTGCCGCGCCTTCCAGGCTACTGGCCTGTTCGAGGTAGACGCTGAGTGTCTCCAGCAGCGCCGACCCCGCCTCCTCCAGCGGCCTGTAGATCTCCTCCACCAACAGGGCGCGCGCCGACGGGTCTCCGGCCATCGCGCGCTCGGGCAGCAGGTCGTCCGCGAGCACCGGACGCGGCGCGTCCGGCCAGGCGGCACAGGACTTCAGGCCGGCGGCGGCGGCCTGCGCCGACCGGGTCGCCGACAACAGGTCGGCGACGACCGGCCCGGCCACGACGGGCCCGGCGGCGAACGGCCCGATCAGCGACTTCGCCGCCCGCAGCGGATCGTCGGAGCCGCCGGCGACGACGACCAGGCGGCTGCCGAGCACGCCGGTGAGCACCTGCAGCTTCGCGTGCCGGGCGGCCCGCCGGATGGCCTCCACGGTCAGCTCGCTGTCTCCGTCGGGTGCCGTGCCCAGCACGACGGCGACATGCTCCGGGGCGTGCCAGCCCAGCGCGGCCGCCCGCGAGACGGCGCCCTCGTCCGCCTCGCCGGAGAGCACCGCGTTGACGACCAGCGACTCCAGCCGCGCGTCCCAGGCACCGCGCGCCTCGGCGGCCTGCGCGTACACCTGCGCGGTGGCGAAGGCGATCTCGCGGGCGTAGACCAGCAGAGCTTCGCGCAGCACCCGCTCGTCGCCGGGTGCGGCGACCTCGTCGATGGCCGTCTCGACCACCTCGATGGTGGTACGCACCATCTCCACGGTCTGCCGCAGCGTGATCGCCCGGGTCAGCTCACGTGGCGCGGTGCCGAACACGTCCGTGCTGATCGCCTGCGGCGTCTCCGGGTGCCGGAACCACTCGGTGAAGGCCGCGATGCCGGCCTGCGCCACCAGCCCGATCCACGAACGGTTCTCCGGCGGCATCGCCCGGTACCACGGCAGCTGGTCGTCCATCCGCGCGATCGCCGCGGCCGCGAGCTTCCCCGAGGACTGCTCCAGCCGTCGGAGCGTGCCGGCGTGCGGGTGTTCGGGTGGGGGACTCGGCGTGTTCTGCGTGGATTCGGGCACGCACCTAGCCTGCCTCATGCCACCCCCTCCCCGTCCCCGGGGGCGGACTACCGTTGACCGCATGCTTCAGGTACGGCGCGCTGCGGATCGGTACCGGGGCGGCGATCCGCAGGCCGGGATCGACACCCGGCACGCCTTCTCCTTCTCCGGCTTCTACGACCCGGCCAACACCGGCTTCGGCCTGCTGGTCGCCTGCAACGAGGAGCATCTCGCGCCTGGTTCGGGCTTCGCGGAACACCGCCACCGGGACGTGGAGATCGTCACCTGGGTCGTCGAGGGGGTGCTCGAACACCGCGACTCCACCGGCGCGCCGGCGCTGTTGCGCCCCGGCGACGTCGCGCACCTGAGCGCCGGGCAGGGCGTCCGGCACACCGAACGCAACGCCGGTGAGGGGCCGCTGCGCTTCGTGCAGATGTGGCTGGTGCCCGGCGTGTTCGGCGCCGAACCGGAGTACGAGGTGGTGCGCGGCATCGCCGACGGCACCCCGTACGCGCTCGACCGGACGGAGGCCGTGCTCCACGTGCGCCGGCTGCGGGCGGGCGCCCGCACCGCGGTGCCGGACGCACCGTGGGTCTACGTGCACGTGGTGCGCGGCACCGTCGAACTCGGCGGCGAACGCCTCGCGGCCGGGGACGCCGCCCGCGTCCAGGACGCGCGGGACCTGGACGCGAGCGCCGTCGAAGCGGCCGAACTGCTGGTGTGGGAGATGCACGCCGAGCCGTCCTACGGCTGAAACGAAGGCCGCGGCGCCGGCCGGGTCACTTCTCCCGCTCGTCCGAACTGCCGGCCATG
The DNA here is from genome assembly GCA_035698655.1 of Streptomyces sp. Taxonomy (GTDB): domain Bacteria; phylum Actinomycetota; class Actinomycetes; order Streptomycetales; family Streptomycetaceae; genus Streptomyces. Next base: position 6,878 of record DASSBO010000525.1, on the reverse strand, counting down.
CTCGCGTAACGGTCGCCCGCCACCCGGCTCGCGATCGGCTCCAGGAGCGCCAGCTCCTCCTGCGACAGATGCAGCCGCGTCGCGCCGGTGTTCTCCTCGACGCGGGAGGGCTTGCGGGTGCCCGGGATGGGCACGACGGACAGCCCGTGCACCTCGGCGCGCTGCTGGACCCAGGCCAGCGCCACCTGGCCCGGCGTCGCGTCGTGTGCCCGCCCGATCTCCCGCACCGGCTCCAGCAGCGCCGCGTTCGTCCGCGCGTTCTCGCCGGTGAACCGCGGCTGGCCGCGGCGGAAGTCGTCGCTGCCGAACGCCTCCTCGGCCTGCACGAACGCGCCGGTCAGGAAGCCGCGCCCGAGTGGCGAGTACGGCACGACGGCGACGCCGAGTTCCTGCGCGGCGCCGAGAGCGCTGCGCTCCACACTCCGGCTGAACAGCGACCACTCCGACTGCAGCGCGGCGACGGGGTGCACGGCGTGCGCGGCACGCAGCTCGTCACCGGTCACCTCGCTCAGCCCGAGGTGGCCGACCTTGCCCTCCCGGACGAGTTCGGCCATCGCGCCGACGCTCTCCTCCAGCGGGACCTCGGGGTTGCGGCGGTGCATGTAGTACAGGTCGATGTGGTCGACGCCGAGCCGCTGCAGGCTGCCTTCGACGGCGGTGCGGATGTAGGCCGGGTCGTTGCGGATCGTCCGCTTCGACGGATCGTCCGGGTCGGCCTGGATGGCGAACTTCGTGGCGAGCACCAGCTCTTCGCGGTGGGCCTTGACGAACGGGGCCAGGAACCGCTCGTTCTCACCGGCGCCGTACATGTCGGCGGTGTCGTAGAGGGTGACACCCAGTTCCAGCGCCCGCTCCAGCGTGGCGCGGGCCGCGTCGGCGTCCGTGGGCCCGTAGGCGAAGCTCATGCCCATGCAGCCCAGGCCCTGCACGCCGGTCCGAGGCCCGTCGGTGCCGAGCGTGGTGGTGGCGATCTTCTCCGTGCTCATGAAGGCTTACGCCCCTTCCGACGCCTCGTCGGCGTCCGAGTAGATCCCGATCTTGTGGTTGAGGACCGCGAGGGTGTCCTGGAGCTCGGCGATGCGCCGCAGCACGTCCTCGCGGGTGCTCTCCAGCAGTTCGCGCCGCTCGGGGTAGGTCTGGGCACCGGCGCGTACGAGTTCGGCGTAGCGCACCATGCCCGCCACCGGCATCCCCGTCAGCCGCAGCTTGCCGACCAGTTCGAGCCAGTCCAGGTCGCGGTTGGTGAAGCGCCGCTGGCCGGTGTGCGAGCGGTCGACGTGCGGCATCAGGCCGATGCGTTCGTACCAGCGCAGGGTGTGCGCGCTCAGCCCGGTGACGGCGGCCACCTCGCTGATGGTGTAGCGGTCCTGCCCGTCCGGGCGCGGGTGGGTGGAAGCGGGCGCGGCGCTGCAGACTGCCGGCGCCGCGTTGCCGGCGTTGTCCGTCTCCATCACGGTCATGGGGGAAACGCTACGGACCTGGAGTGCGCTCCAGGCAAGTGAGATTCGGGCGCGTCGCGTCCGACGTTAGGCTTCGAACCATGCAAGGTGCTCTGCGGATGATCGAGAACTGGCCGGTGACGAGCGCGGCGGCCGCCGTCGTACGCGCCGACGGATCCGTCGCGGGGACGTGGGGGCCCACCGGCCGCCGCTTCCCGCTGGCGTCCGTCACCAAGCCGCTGGCCGCCTACGCCGCACTGGTCGCCGTGGAGGAGGGCGCGATCGAGCTGGACGAGCCGGCCGGGCCGCCCGGCGCGACCGTGCGGCACCTGCTCGCGCACACCTCCGGGCTCGCCTTCGACGAGGACCGGGTGATGGCCGCGCCCGCCACCCGGCGCATCTACTCCAACGCGGGTTTCGAGGCGCTGGGCGACCATCTGGCCAAGGCGGCCGAGATTCCCTTCCCGGAGTACCTGCACGACGCCGTGCTCGCCCCGCTGGGCATGACCTCGACAGAGCTGTCCGGCTCGCCGGCCAAGGACGGCGTCTCCTGCGTGGACGACCTGGCACGGTTCGCCGCCGAGCTGCAGGCGCCGCGGCTGCTGGCGCCGCAGACCGTTCGGGAGGCCACCGCCGTGGTCCATCCGGGTCTGAAGGGCGTGCTGCCCGGCTACGGGCTGCAGCAGGCGAACGACTGGGGTCTGGGCTTCGAGATCCGCGACGGCAAGGAACCGCACTGGACCGGCGCCGGTTCCTCCCCGCGCACCTTCGGGCACTTCGGCCAGTCCGGGACGTTCCTGTGGGTCGATCCGGACGCGGGCGCGGCGTGCGTCGTGCTGACCGACCGGGACTTCGGGCCGTGGGCGATCGAGGCATGGCCGCCGTTCACCGACGCCGTGCTGCGGGAGCTGCGGGCCGGCTGAGCGCGCTGCGGCCCGCCGGCCGGAAATCATCCCGGCGCCTCCGGTGCCTCACAGCTCGGCGAGGAGCTGGGCCTTCTTCCCGCTGAACTCCTCATCGGTCAGCAGCCCGGCCTCGTGCAGTTCGCCGAGGTGACGGATGCGTTCGGCGATGTCGGCCGGGTCGGCGCGGACCGCCTGTCCGCCGCCGTGCGCGGCTCCCGCGTCGCGGCCGCCGGTGTCCAGTGCCATCACCGGCTCCGCTGCCCGGACGGCCTCCAGCACGGCGGCGGCGAACGGCAGCGACTCGTGCAGCAGCCCGTAACCCAGCCCGAAAACGACCGCCGCCGGGTCCTGGTCGGCCTCCTCGGGGTGAGCGACCCCGCGCCGGCGCAGCCGCAGGTGGCCGCCCGCGCCCGGCGGGCGCCACTCGACGTCCTCCAGCTCCCCGACGGGGAACTCCTGGTCCCCGACGCGCCACTTCGCGGACGAGGCGCCGGTGCGGAACCAGTGGAAGGAGACGGTCGCGCCGTCGAACGTCGCTTTTCCGTCGTAGGCCTTGAAGTGCAACGGGGCGGCCGGCGCCGGGACCAGGTGGCGCTCGGCGGGCTCGGCCGCGTCGGGCGGCAGCTGCGTGCGGAGCTTCTCCACGCAGCCCTCGGCCGCGGCGGCCACCTCGGCCGGCAGCACGAGACGGTAGGGGTCGCAGCCGTCCTTGAGCCGGCCGTCGGCGGCCTCCAGGAGCGGATCGGCGCCCGGCCGCGGCGCGGCACGCAGCACCACCGTGCCCCGCTTGCCGGGGAGGAGTTCCACCGAGCCCAGAGCCTCGTACGGGATGCGCCGCCGTGCGAGCACGTGGAAGAGTCTCGGCGTGCGGATCCCCCGTTCGAAGCGGATGAGCACGGAGTCCGTGTCGAACTCCCAGGTGGAGTGGATTCCAGCCAGTACGTCACCCATGCGGCTCATCGTATGCGGCCTTTGCGTGCGCGTCGCCTGTCCTGACGCTACGCGCGTCCATCAGCACCGGCCGCGCAGTCGTGGTCGCGGGCCGCGCACCGCACGTCCTGGAGGCGGCCGGCGGCGACGGCTGCCAGGTTGGCGAGGCTGTCCGTCCCGGGCACGAAGTAGCCCTCGTGCCCGGAGGCGCCGGAGGCGGACAGTCTGCGTGCGCCGAACGACGGAGTGACCGGGTCCGCCCCGAGGCCGAGTCCACCCAGTTCCATGTGGGGGATGTCGGCGATCCAGTCGTCGCGGTCGCGCATCGCCCAGATCCGCGCGTGGGTGTGCAGGTCCGCCGCGCGGGCGGCGCGCATGCCGGGGCTTGCGACGGCGGCGACGTCCGTGACGCGGCGCGGCATCCGGCCGGCGGCCAGGCCGCACACGACGGTGCCGTAGCTGTGGCAGACCAGGGCGACCGGTGCCCGGCCCGGCAGGCCGTGCACGAAGCGCAGCAGCCGCTGTGCCCCGTCGTCCGCCATCGCCGACGAGGCGGCGTCGACGCCCAGGCCGGCCGGAGCCGTGTAGTCGGCCCACGCCACCGTCGCGGTGGACGTCCCGGGCGCCTCGCGGTGCTGGGCGGCCTGCAGCGCCTGCGCCTTGCCGACCGGGGCCCGGTACGGGTGCCGGGTGCGCTCGAAGGTGAGCAGGTCCGTGCCCACGCCCGGCACGACGACGGAGACGCGGTCGGCGTGCCGCAGGTCGCCGAAGACCTCCGCGGCGCGGCCGCCTCCCGTCGGGTCGAAGGCCAGGATGCGGCGCCCCGGCCGCAGCAGGGAGTCGAAGCGGTGCATCCGGCGTTCGGCGAGCCGCCGCCCCGCCTGCGTCAGCTCCTGGCTGTGCATGAGGGTGCGCTCGTGTGCCCGGGCCTTGTGCAGCGCCTCGCGGTTGGCGCGGTACCGCAGGCTCACCGGAGCGCCGTCCAGGTTGCCGACGACGAGCGGGTGCCGGGAGGCGAGCCGCTGCTGCCGGTGCGGGCTCAGCGACCGGAAGAAGGCCGCCATGGCGTCCGGGCCGGTGTCCGGGGCCGGCAGGTGGTGACCTGCGACCGTGTCGTGCTTCCAGGACAGCAGCGCCGCCGCCCGGGGGCCGGGCGGCGCCTGGTCCTGCCTGACCGCGGTCCAGCCCGTCGTCGCCAGCAGGACGAAGACCACGCCGAGCGTCAGGAGTGCCCGCACGGCGCCGGCGCTCCGGCTCAGGTGGCCGGGCGCGTGCAGCGCGGTGCGGAGGGTGGCGGCGGAAGTCACTGGGGCGACACCCTAGCGTCTCCCGGCGGGTGCTCCTGCCTGCGCCTTCACCCGCGCATGCTCACCCGGAAGGGGTGCCCCAGTCGTCGCTGAGGACGGGCCCCATCAGGTCCATGTACGACTCGATCTGGTGACGGGCCGCCTCCACGGTGATGTCCGGCCCGCAGCCCCACTGCCGGCCCGCCGCCCGCATCACCCCGGAGAAGGACGCCACGAGCACCTGCGGACGCGGGTCGCTGCGCGGGTCGAGGCCCTCCCGCTCGGCGAAGACGGCCGCCAGCCGCCCCTCCATCTCCGTGGACCGCCACATGTGCACCGCCACCAGGACGGGGGTCGTCTCGATGACCTGCCACATCCGCAGGTAGACGCTCAGCGGCACGACCTCCTGGATGGCCTCGCCGATGCTGGCCCACGTCGAGTCCAGGGCGTTGCGCAGCGCGCGCATGGGCGACTCGTCGGCGGGGCGGGCGACCACGGCGTCGAAGAAGCGGGCCTCCACCTCGTCCTGCAGGGCGAAGGCGACGTCCTCCTTGCTGGAGAAGTAGCGGAAGAAGGTGCGCTGGGAGACGTCCACGGCTTCGGAGATCTGGTCGACGGTCGTGGCCTCGTAGCCATGCGTGACGAAGAACTCGTGTGCTGCGCGGATGAGTGCGTCCCGGGTGCGCTGCTTTTTGCGCTCGCGCAGTCCGGCCACCGTGTGATCACCTCTCTTGCCCGATGTGAGTCACGTGACAGATACCGACTGCCCATTTCGTTTGTCAATTGTCAGCGACTGACATTAACCTCGCCGGTATGACCTCGCAGCTTCCTGCAGACGCCCTCGAGAGGGACGATCCCCGCGCCGTGGCGGGGCAGAAGACCACCCCGTCACCACGTTCGGAGCAGGAGGGCGCGGCACGCCGCGGGCTGCGCGGCCGACCGTGGCTGACTCTGCTGACGGTGGCGCTCGGCGTCACGATGGTCGCCCTCGACGGCACCATCGTGGCCATCGCGAACCCCGCCATCCAGCAGGATCTGCACGCCTCGCTCGCCAACGTGCAGTGGATAACCAACGGCTACCTGCTGGCGCTGGCCGTCGCGCTGATCACCGCCGGAAAACTCGGCGACCGCTTCGGACACCGGCAGACCTTCCTGATAGGCGTGGTGGGCTTCGCGGCCGCCTCGGCCGTCATCGGCGTGGCCGGCAGCGTGGGCACGATCATCGCCTTCCGCGTCGTGCAGGGGCTCTTCGGCGCGCTGCTGATGCCTGCCGCGCTCGGCCTGCTACGGGCCTCCTTCCCGGCGGAGAAACTCAACGCCGCCATCGGCATCTGGGGCGCCGTGATCGGCGCCTCCACCGCCGCCGGACCGATCGTGGGCGGCCTGCTCGTCGAGCATGTCAGCTGGGAGTCGGTCTTCTTCATCAACGTCCCGGTCGGCGTCCTGACCCTGGTGATGGGCCTGTTCCTGCTCATCGACCACCGTGCCGAGAAGGCGCCGCGGTCCTTCGACATCCCCGGGATCCTGCTGCTCTCCGGAGCGATGTTCTGCCTGGTATGGGCGCTCATCAAGGCGCCCACCTGGGGTTGGGGCGACGCCAGCACGCTGCTCTTCCTGGGTGCCGCGGTGCTCTGCTTCGCCGCCTTCACCTGGTGGGAGACGCGCGTCAGTGAGCCGCTGCTGCCGCTGACGATGTTCCGCTCCGTCCCGCTGACGGCCGGCACCGTCCTGATGGTGCTCATGGCGTTCGGCTTCATGGGCGGCATCTTCTTCGTGACCTTCTACCTGCAGAACGTGCACGGCATGAGCCCGGTGGACAGCGGTCTGCACCTGCTGCCGCTCACCGCCATGATGATCGTCTCCTCGCCGCTCGCCGGCGCCCTGATCACCAAGATCGGGCCGCGGATCCCGCTGGTCGGCGCGATGCTGCTGGCAGCGGTCTCGATGTTCGGCATGTCGACGCTCGACGCGGACAGCGGCACCCTGATCACCTCGCTGTGGTTCGCGCTGCTCGGCCTCGGTCTCGCACCGGTCATGGTCGGCGCCACGGAGGTCATCGTGGGCAACGCGCCGCTGGAGCACGCCGGCGTCGCCGGGGGTCTGCAGCAGGCCGCCATGCAGGTCGGCGGCAGCCTCGGCACGGCCGTGCTCGGCGCCGTGATGGCCTCCCGGGTCGGTGAGGTCTTCCCGCAGAAGTGGGCCGACGCCCAGTTGCCACCCATGGGGTCCGGGCAGGCAGCGCAGCTGGAGGGCGCCGCCGAGGTCGGCATCGTCCCGCCGGCGCCGAAGGGCACGCCGAACCAGGTGGTCCAGGCGAT
>DASSBO010000524.1:0-12043 GCA_035698655.1 Streptomyces sp. | reverse complement strand
GGCGTCTCCCGGATGGTGCGGCGCACCAGCAGGCCGACGACCATCAGCACGGCGCTGAGCAGGAACGGCACCCGCCAGCCCCAGGCGAGGAACTGGTCCTCGGGCAGGGCGGCGAACAGGCTGGTGACACTCACGGCGATCAGGTAGCCGATGGGTCCGCCCGTCTGCGGCAGGCTGCCCCAGAAGCCGCGGGATCCGCGTGGCGCGTGTTCGACGGTGAGCAGGGCGGCGCCGGCCGACTCGCCGCCCAGGCCCAGGCCCTGACCCAGCCGCAGCACGACGAGCAGGATCGGCGCCCACACGCCGATGGTGCCGTAGTCCGGCAGCAGGCCGATGAGGAAGGTGACGCCGCCGATGATCAGCATCGTCGCGATCAGGCACTTCTTGCGGCCCACCCGGTCGCCGAGGTGGCCGAACAGCAGCGCGCCGACGGGCCGCAGCACGAAGCCGACGCCGAAGGTCGCCAGCGCGGCGAGTGTGCCCAGGGCCGGGTCGACGTCGGGGAAGAACAGCTTGTTGAACACCAGGGCGGCCGAGATGCCGTAGAGGTTGAAGTCGTACCACTCCAGGGCCGCGCCCGACAGGCTCGCGGCCAGCACCTGCCGCATCGACTGCCGTTGGGGCGTGCCGTCGGTCGCTGGTTGCGCCGTCTCGTCCATGGCTCTCCCGATCCGCCGTGAGACTTAAATCAAGCTCCTTTATTAAAACGCTGTGCGATAAGGTGGCACCGCATGCAGAACGCGTCAAGAGACATCGCAGACTCCGGTCTGGTCCGGAGGATGAACGCCGGGCGGGCCCTGACGGCGCTGCGCCGCGAGCCCGCCATGTCCACCGGGGATCTGGTGACGGCCACCGGCATGTCCCGGCCGACGGTGCATGCCGCCGCCCAGTACCTGACCGAACTGGGCTGGGTCACCGAGACGACCGGAACCGCCCCCGGGGAGACGCCCCGGCGCGGCCGGCCCTCGCGGGTGTTCGCCTTCGACGCCTCCGCCGGCCACGTGCTGGGCGTCGACATCGGCGCGCACACCGCCCGCACGGCACTCGCCGACCTGCGCGGGGACGTCACCGCCGCGCGCCGGAGCGCCTTCACCGACCCGGACCTGCCCGCCGGCGACCGCATCGACCGGGTGCGGGAACTGGCCGCGGCGACGGTGCGGGACGCCGGGCTGCGGCCCGGCGAGGTGCTGTCCGTGTGCGTCGGCACCAGCGGCACCATCAGCCCGGACGGCGTCGTGAGCACCCGCACCGGCATCCCCGGCTTCCTCGGCGCCGACCTGCGCACCGCCTTCGCACAGGACTTCGGCCCGGACGTCCTTGTGGAGAACGACTGCAACCTCGCCGTCATCGCCGAACGCTGGCGCGGCCTGGCCGCCGACACCTCCGACGTGGTGTGCATGCTGGCCGGTGAGCGGCTGGGTGTCGGCGTCCTCGTCGGCGGCACGCTGCTGCGCGGGCACCGCAACAAGGCGCGGGACCTGGGCTTCCTGCACCATGTCCCGGACAGCACACCCGACATGGGCATCGCCTCGCTTGCCCGGCAGTGCGGCCGGCGGCTCGTCGAGGCGAGTGCCGCCCGCGCCGAGCGCGGAGAACCGGTGGACGAGGCCGCGCCCGGCGCCGTCCTGTACGCCATGGTCGACGGCGACCCGGACCGCGTCGACGCCCAGACGGTGCTGCGTGCAGTCCGCGCCGGCGACGCGGCGGCGCAGGCCGTCCTGCAGGAGGCCCTCGGTTCCGCGGCCCGCGCCACGGCCGTCCTGGCGATGCTTTTCGCCCCCGAACTCGTCGTGCTCTCCGGCGCGGTCGCCGACGCGGGGGACGTCCTGCTGGAGCCGCTGCGCCGGCAGGTCGCCGAGTGGGCGCCCGAGGTGCCGCGGCTGGCCGCCTCGCCGCTGAGCGAGCGCGCCGTTGTGACGGGCGCGGTGCGTCTCGCGCTGGACGACGCCGAGACCCGCTACCTCGACGCGCTCGCGCCCGCACCGGTCCACGCGCCGCGCACGGCGCCCGCCTGACCTGCTCATCCGGTCCACACGCGGGCGGCGGACTGCGCGCGCAGGTCCTCCAGGACCGCGATCTGCGACTCCGCGCGGCGCTCCAGCTCGGCCAGCCGGTCCCCGTCCAGGGCGGGTTCGTGGTCGGCGAGGGCGGACAGCGTGCGCCAGCAGGCGGCCTTGCCCGCCACGCCCAGCAGCATCGCCTCCAGCTCCAGCACGTCGTTCAGCGGGGAACGGCTGAAGGCCCGGCCGTTCGTCTTGAGCCGGCCGGCCAGCTCCGCGAGCGCGCCGAGCAGGATCCGCGCCCGGCGCAGCGGCACGCCCAGCTCCGACATGATCTGCATCAGGGACCGCCGGTCCTGTGCGATCTGCCGGGTCAGCCGGGCCATCTCCTCGCCGGTCGGGTCGTCGCCGTGCGACTGCGCGGCGCGGTGTGCCAGCCGGACGCCGCCCGTCGCACCGGCCAGGTGGTCGTTGAGGTAGATCGCCAGAAACGGCCTGCGTGAGTCGTCCACGCCCGCCATTCGACCACCGCGGCCGCCGCCTCGCGCGGCGGCCGCGGCCGATCGGTGTGAGCTGTCAGGACCGGGCCGGGGCGGTGACGACGTTGTCGCGCAGCCGCAGCCGTTCGCCCAGCAGGCCGCCCAGCGCGGTGAGCAGCGCGATGACGACCAGCAGGAACGCCGCCGGCCAGGACGTGCCGCCGCCGGCCGCGTCCAGCAGCGCCGTGGCGATGAACGGCAGGAAGCCGGTCAGCGCGCCCGCCAGGTTGTAGGCCAGGGCGACGCCGCTGTACCGCAGGTTCGCCGGGAACAGCTCGGTCAGCAGCGCGCCGGAGACCGCGTACGTCACCGCGATCAGCCCGATGCCGGCCGCGATGGCGACGACGACGGCCGCCGGGCTCTTGGTGTCGATCAGCCAGAACAGCGGGAACGCGCACACCGCGGTGACGACGCCGCCCCACACGGTGACCCGCCCGGGGCCGATCCGCTCGGCCAGCCGGCCCATGGCCAGGATGACGACGATCTCCACACCAGCGGCGACCAGCGTCGCATCGACCATCAGGGACTTCGACAGGCCCAGCGTGCCGGTGCCGTAACTGATCACGAACGTCGTCAGCAGGTAGAAGCCGCCGACACCCAGCAGCGCTGAGGCGATGGCGACCAGCAGTCGGCCCCACGCCTGGCGGAAGACCTCGAGGGCGGGCACCTTGGCCCGCTGGTCCTGCCGGATCAGCTCGTCGAACAGCGGCGACTCCTCGACCTTCCGCCGGATGTAGAAGGCGATGATCGTCAGCGGGAAGGCGAGCAGGAACGGCAGCCGCCAGCCCCATGAGTCGAACGAGTCCGACGGCAGCATCAGCACCAGCGCGAACCCGCCGGACGACATCAGGGTGCCGATCGGGGAGCCGACCTGCGGCAGCGCCGCGTAGCGGCCGCGCTTCTCCGGCGGCGCGTGTTCGACGGCCAGCGTCACCGCGCCGCCCCACTCGCCGCCGACGGCGAAGCCCTGCAGCAGCCGCAGCAGCACCAGCAGCAGCGGCGCGGCCACGCCGATCGTCACGTAGCCGGGCAGCACGCCGATCAGTCCGGTCGCCAGGCCGATGCCGATGACGGTGATCAGCAGCGCGGGCCGGCGCCCGATGCGGTCGCCGAGCCAGCCGAACAGCACCGCGCCCAGCGGCCGCGCGGCGAAGCCGACGCCGAAGGTGGCGAACGACGCCAGGGTGGCGGCCGTCGAGCTGAGGGAGGTGAAGAAGAACCGGTCGAAGACGATCGCCGCGGCCGTGCCGAACAGGAAGTAGTCGTACCACTCCAGCGCCGTGCCGACGAAGGCGGCGAAGGCCACCCGCCCGGCGTCCTTTCCGGTGACGACGGCGGCGGTGCCCGGTGGGGACTCGCCGGTCTGGTCGAGCTGCTTCATCAGATGCTCCTTGGGGAGGGTCACGCGCCGGCGCTTGCAGGGATGGGTGTGGTGGGAGTTGCAGAGCCGGGTGTGGGGGGAGGTCCGGTGACGGAGGCGACGTCGTCCAGGGTCTCGGCGCCGTGCACGCAGTCGCCCGCGACGAAGGTGGCCAGCACCTGCAGCGCGCCGATGCGCTCGCCGTCCACGGCCGTGGGGTCCTCGGACAGCAGCACGAAGTCGGCGTGCTTGCCGGGGGACAGGCTGCCGCGCCGGTCCTCCTCGTGGCTCGCCCATGCGGCGTCCAGGGTGTAGGCGCGCAGCGCCACTTCGGCGGAGACCCGCTCGTCCGCGCCGAGCAGCAGGCCGTCGCGGCTGAGGCGCTGCACCATCGACTGCATGCCCAGCAGCGGCGCGCCCGCGGCGACCGGGCGGTCCGAGCTGCCGGGGACCCGCAGCCCGTGCCGCAGGAACGAGCCGTGCCGGTAGAGCCAGCCGGTGCGCGCCGGGCCCAGCGCCTCGGCCATGGTGTCGCCGATGGCGTGAAGGAAGTGCGCCTGCGGCACGGGGACGACGCCGAGTGCCGCGTAGCGGTCGAGCTGGTCGGGGCGTACGACGCAGGAGTGTTCGATGCGGTGCCGCACGTCGGGCCGCGGGGCGACGGCCTGCGCCTCGGCGAAGGTGTCCAGGGCCAGGTCGACGGCCTCGTCGCCGATGGCGTGCGCGGCGACCCGCCAGCCCGCCCGGTGCGCGGCGACCATCAGGGCGCGCATGTCGGCGGGGTCGTCCTGGTAGACGCCGTGGTGGCCGTGGCCGCACAGCGGTTCGGTGACGGCGGCGGTGCGGCCGACCAGCGAGCCGTCCAGCCACAGTTTCACCGGGCCCAGCCGCAGCCGGTCGTCGCCGAAGCCGGTGCGCAGCCCCAGGTCGAGGCCGGTCGTGATGTCGTCGTCGGCGTGCGCGGTGAGCGGGTGCAGGTTGTCCCCGGCGACCATCAACTCGACGCGCACGGGCAGCATGCCGCGCTCGCGGGCCCGTTGGTAGGCCGCGGCCTCGACGGTGCTGCGCCCGATCAGGCCGAGCCCGATCCCGGCCTCGGTGACGTGCGTGAGCCCTTCGGAGGTGTACACGGCGGCCGCCTTGCCGAGCGCGGCGGACAGTGCGTCGACGGACACGGGCAGCACCAGGGCGGTGACCAGTTCCTGTGCCCGCTCCTGCAGCAGCCCGGTCGGGGCGCCGTCCGCGTCGCGCACGACGACGCCGCCGTCCGGCTCGCGGGCGGTGCCGTCCAGCACGCCGGCCGTGGCGAGCACGCTGCTGTTGACGGCGCACATGTGGCCCGAGCGGTGCTTGAGCCAGACGGGACGGCCGCCGCCGGCCCGGTCCAGGGCGGACCGGTGCGGGTGGCCGCCCATCACGGTGTCGTCGTAGCCGGCGCCGACCACCCACGCGTCGGCAGGCAGCGCGGCGGCGCGCTCGGCGACCGCGTCGCAGAGGGCGTCCAGGGTGCCGGCGCCGGACAGGTCCACCTCGTCCAGCGACTGCCCGAACCACGCCATGTGGTTGTGCGCGTCGGCGAAGCCGGGGACGACGGCCGCGCCACGGCAGTCGAGCGTGGTGCGCGCCGGCAGGCCGGCCACGTCCTCGTCGAGGCCGACGATCCGGCCGGCCAGCACGCCGAGGGTGCGGGCCAGCGGCCGGTCGGCGTCGACGGTGCGGATGCGGGCGTTCGTCAGCTTCAGATCGAGCATGATCGGCACCTCACGCCAGGTTCTGCAGCCGGGTGAGCGGAAGCTCCGCGGCGCGGTGGATGTCGACGGGCCGGCCGTCGACGAGGACGGAGTCCGGCGTGGTGGGCACCTGCACGTCCGGCACGGCGGTGTTGCCGACCATGTCGGCCCGGCTGAGCCCGCGCGAGTCGCGCAGCGCCGCGTAGCGCACACCGCGCGGCAACGCGTCGGCGGCCTGCTTGTCGTCCAGGCACTGCTGCGAGACGAAGACCGTCGACAGCCGGCGCGGCGCCCCGCCCAGACCGCCGAAGTACGGCTTCATCACGCGGGGCTGGGTCAGCCGCGTCGACCCGGAACCCGACCCGCTCACGCCCCAGGCGACGAACCCGGACTTCAGCACCAGCTCCGGCTGCGCGCCGAAGGACGACGCGCGCCACAGCACCACGTCGGCCAGCCGGCCGGGCTGCAGCGAGCCGACGTCGGCGGCCATGCCGTGTGCGATCGCCGGGTTGAGGGTGATCTTGGCGAGGTAGCGCAGCACACGCGCGTTGTTGTCCACGTCCGGCCCGGTCTCGCCCGCGAGGGCCGCCTGCACGTGGGCGAGCTGCCAGGCGCGGCGGGCCGTCTCCGCGATGCGGCCCATGCCCATCGAGTCGGAGTTGACGATGGAGATGGCGCCCAGGTCGTGCAGGGCGTTCTCCGCGGCGATGGCGTGCTCGCGCAGCCGGCTCTGCGCGATGGAGACGTCGCTGGGCACGTCGTGGTGGCCGCGGTGCACGGTCAGCGTCATGGGCAGCAGCTCGGCGGCCGTCGCCTCGGTCAGCGGCAGCGTCGGGGTGGTGGAGGACGTCAGCACGTGCGGCTGGGAGCAGACCTCCAGCAGGTCGGGATGCCCGCCGCCGCCCTCCACGTGGTAGGCGTGCACGGTGCGGCCGCGGGTCGCCGCGAGGGTGTCGGCCAGGTAGCCGGACTCGTTGAGCGTGTCGGTGTGCAGGGCGACGGGCAGGTCCGCCTGCTCGGCGACGCCCAGACACGTGTCGACGATGTGCGGCGTCGCACCCCAGTCCTCGTGGATCTTGAAGCCGCCCGCCCCGGCCAGCACCGCGCGCTCCAGCAGCTCCTGCGACGAGCTCGAACCCCGCGCCAGGAACGCCACGTTGACCGGCGCGTCCCGCCAGCCCTCGATGAGGCTGTGCAGGTTGTAGGCCGGATTCGCGCCCACGTCCCACACACCGCCGATGCCCATGCCCACCAGCGAGGTGACGCCCGCCGACAGCGCCGCCGGCACCACCTCCGGGCTGGACAGGTGCACGTGGGAGTCGACGACGCCGGGCGTGGCGATGAGCCCCTCGCCGGTGATCATCGCGGTGTGCGAGTCGACGACCAGCTCCACGCCGTCCGTCGTCTCCGGGTTGCCCGCGCGGCCCACGCCGACGATCCGGCCGTCCTTGATGCCGATGTTCGTCTTGCGGACCCCGATCAGCGGGTCCAGCACCAGCACGCCGAGGACGACCATGTCCAGCGCGCTCTCGCGCGGCGCGCGGGAGGCGACGAGCAGCCCGTCGCGGGCCGTCTTGCCGCAGCCGCCCAGCAGCTCCTCGCCGGGCTCGGTGTCGTCCGCCTCGACGCGCACCCACAGTCCGGTGTCCGCGAGCCGCACCCGGTCGCCGGTGGTCGGGCCGTACATCGACGCGTAGGTGCGCCGGTCCAGAGTGCTCATCGGGTGCCTCCTCGTGCCACGACCGTGACGCTTCGGGTCTCCCCGGCCGCGAACGCGGTCGAGGTGCCGGCCGGGATGTCCAGCCGGTGGCCGCGCGCGGCCTCGCGGTCGAAGACGAGGGCGCCGTTGGTCTCCTCCAGCGGGAAGTGCGAGGAGACCCAGACGGTGCGCGCGCCGCGGTTGGTGACGGTCAGCGTGCGGCGCGGCCGGCCCGGCGCCAGCTCCGCCTCGCCGTCTGCCGCCAAGACCCCGCCCGGCCCTGCCGGATCGGCGGGACCGAACGGCTCGGGGACGTGCACCAGCGTCGAACCGTGCGGGAAGAGCGCCTCGACCTGGACGCCGGGCACCGCCTCCGCCACCCCCGGCAGCAGCCGGTCGCGGGGCACCACGTCCGCGGCCCGCTCCACCACGTCCGCCAGCGGCACGCCGTCCCAGGCCATCTCCAGCACCTCGTCGCACACCAGCGCGACCGCCTCGGTCGCACCCAGCCGCGCGCCGCGGGCCAGCCGCCGGCGGGCCAGCTCGGCGGCTGAGAACAGCAGCAGCCGCTCCTGTTCGCGTGGAGTCAGATGCATTGGGCAATTCCCCTCAAGATCATGTCAGGCGCGCGTCGGCGCAGCCGGGGCCTGCCCAGCACCATGCCTGGTGAAGCCGCATGTGACCAGTGGTGGAATGCTTCACGTTCGACGCATCACAATGGGCAGATGCACAATCTGCCGGATCTGCTGCCGGACCACCGGCTGCACGCGCCCGTGCCGCCCGCGCTGCGCACCCTCGCCCGCGACTGCCTCGACGACGTCGACACCCTCGTCGGCCGCTACGTCGACGAGGTCGCCCGGCTGGAGAACTACCAGTCCGCCGTCGACCCCGCCGACCTGCGCGAGACCGCCCGTACCTGCTTCGAGATGCTGCTGCGCCTGATCGGCGGTCTGCCCGTGCCGCGGGAACTGCTGCTCACCCCCGAACGGCTCGGCCGCCGCCGCGCCCACCAGGGCGTGCCGCTGGACCGGCTCATGCAGGCGGTCCGCATGGACTTCCGGGTGCTGTGGAACGCCTTCCTCGAACGCACGCCCGCCCCGGCCATGCCGGAGCTGACCAGCGGCGCCGTGCGCGTCTGGGAGGCCGTGGAGTACCACACCGTGCACGCGCACGCCGCCTACCTCGACGAGGTCGCCGTGCTGGCCCGCGAGCGCGCACGGGAGCGCGCCGCACTCATCGGCCGGCTGCTGTCCTCCGACGGCCGCGACCCGCAGCTCGTCGCCCAGACCGCGACGCTGCTGCAGGCCGAGGCCGCCGCCGACTTCGCCGTCGTCGTCGCGCCGCCCGAGTCGCAGGCCGCGCTGCGCGAGGCCGTCACCGCCCGGCTCGCCGACCGCGGCACGCTCCAGCAGCACCACGGGATGCTCGTCCTGATCGCCGCCCTGCCGCCCGGCGCCGACACGCCGCCCGCGGCCTGGCTGCAGGGCGTGCCGTGCGCCGTCGGCCCCGTCGCGCACGGGCTGGCCCGGGTGCCGGACGTCGTGCGCGTGACCGAGGCGATCGCCGCCGTCCTGGAACCGGCGGCGCACGGGCCCGTCACCCTCGCCGACGCCTGGATGCCCGTCGCCGTCGCCCGCCTCGGCCCGACCGCACAGGTGCTCGCCGATGCCGTCCTGGCCGGCCTCGACCCGCTGCCCGCAGGTGAGCGCGACCGCCTGCTGGAGGCCGTCACCGCCTACTGCGACTCCGGTTCGGCGGCCGCCGCCGCCCGCGAGCTGTACTGCCATCGCAACACCGTGCTGAACCGGCTGACCCGCTTCGCCGAACTCACCGGCTACCACCCCACCCGCCCAGCCGAGGCCGCCACCGTCCTGTTCGCCTTGCGCTGCGCCGCCGCCCCGGCCCGGCACGGCTCACCCGCCTCCGGGGAGCCGGGCGGTACGCACCGGTGACGGTCGTTTTCCCCCGGGCGCCGGCGGAGACCCGGAGCGGCAGGAGGTGGACGCCATGCCCGAGCCCGGCAGCAAGAAGTACGACAACCGGCGCAAGGAGTACCGCAGGGACGCCGAGGACGAGGGGATCCCCGACAAGCACGCCAACCGCGAGGCCAAGGAGCGGCTCGAGGAGGACCCGCAGTGGCGGCCGGAGGGCCCGCGCACCGATCGGGGCCGTGGCCCGAAGGGCCAACGCGAGAGCAACGACTGACGCCTGCAGCCTGCTACGGCGCGCTCTCGCGGACGGTCAGCCGGTGCGGGACCGTCACCGACTGCGGCGGCACGTCGCCCGCCGAGCCGTGTATGCGGTCTGCCAGGCACTGCAGCGCCCGCTCGGCGACCTGCGCCTTGTCGGGTGAGACGGTGGTCAGCGACGGCGTCGCGAACCGGCCGTCCTCGATGTCGTCGAACCCGACGAGCGCGATGTCGTCCGGGACGCGCAGCCCGCGGGAGAGCACGGTGCGCAGTGCGCCGAGCGCCAGTTCGTCGCTGAAGGCGAACACCGCGTCCGGCGGCGGCCCGCCGCCGTCGAGCAGCTGCGCCATGGCCTCGGCGCCGTCCGATCTGTGCAGGGTGCGCACCGGCGCCTCCAGCGCCGGGTCCGGGGCGAGGCCGGCGCCCGCGAGTGCCTCCCGGTACCCGGCCAGCCGCTGCTCGGCCGTGCCGTGGCGCAGCTTCGGCTGCAGGCCCAGCGCGGCGATCCGCCGCCGGCCACCGGCCAGCAGGTGGCGGGTCGCCTCCCGGGCGGCCAGCACGTTGTCCACGGCGACGTGGTCGGCCACCTGCTGCGGATCGCGCTCGCCGAGCAGCACCATCGGCGTCTTTCCCGCTCTGCTCCGCAGTTCGGCGGCCTCCAGCGCCCACGGGCTGATGATCAGTCCGTCGACGACCCGGCCGCCGCTGCCTTGCAGCAGCCGCCGCTCGCCCTCCACGCTGCCGCGCGTCTGGTCGATGATGACCGTCCACGACCGCCGCTGGGCCGCCTCCACCAGCAGGCCGGCCAGTTCGCCGAAGTAGGGGGAGTGCAGCTCCGGGATGAGGAGCCCGATGATCCCGGTGCGGCCGGCGCGCAGACTGCGCGCGGCCAGGTTGGGCCGGTAGCCCAGCTCGTCGAGGGCCTCCTGCACCCGCTGCCGCGTCGCCTCTGCGACGGGGGCGGACCTGTTCACCACGTTGGAGACGGTGCGCACGGACACCCCGGCCCGTGCGGCGACGTCCTTCAGGCTGCTTCCCACGCCGACATGCTGCCACGGCCGGCAACGGCGAAAGGATCTGGGCCAGAGGTCTTGCAACGTTGCATGCATCGATGCAGGATATCGCCTCAGCACAGCTGCAAGGAGGCACAGATGACTGCGACGACAGGGCGGCACTCCGCAGGCCCGGACGTCTCGGCGGACGTCGAGGCGCTCTACCGGGACGGCGTCACCGCACGGAAGGGCGCGTTCACCACCGAGTGGGCCGACCGGCTCGGCCTGGACGTCGACGCCGCGTTCAAGGAGGCGCTCGGCCGCCCCGGAGGTGCGGTGGGCCGCGGCCCGAACCGCTACTACGTGGAGATACACCCCGAGCAGATCACCGACTTCGCCGGGCTGGCCGGCCACCCGTGGGTGCGCGGCCTGTGCACGGCCGTGCTGGGGCCGGAGTACCGGATCGTCGAGCTGGGTTTCGACATCCCGCTCGAGGGCGCCGTCAACCAGCCCTGGCACCGCGACTTCCCCATGCCGGAGGAGACGCGCAGCGAGGGCCGGCTGACCTCGCTGGCGTTCAACCTCACCACCGTGGACACTGACGAGGACATGGGCCCGTTCGAGATCGCGCCGGGCACCCAGTGGGACGACAGCCCCGACTTCGACCACGGGATGTTCCCGCCCAGGGCGTACTACCCCCGCTACGAGGAGCGCGCCGTGCGCAAGTACCCGCGGCGCGGCGACATCTCCGCGCGCACCGCCCTGACCATCCACCGCGGCACCACCAACCACAGCGCGAAGCCGCGGCCCGTCCTGGTGCTGGGCGTCGACGGACCCGAGGCGGACAACGGCGACCGGCACGACCTGGCCGTCACCCGGCCCTACTGGGAGTCGCTGCCGGCCCACGTCCGCGACCACCTGGACTGCCCCATCGTGGACACCCTCGTGCCCGTCACCCAGAAGCACACCATCGAGGGCCTGGTGATGGGCGATGTCTGACGTGGACACCACCCGGGAACGGCATGACGCGAAGCCGGCGACCGGCGGGCATCCGAAGCTCGTCTACGCCGTCGCCGCCGTCTCGGCGCTCGGCGGGCTGCTGTTCGGCTACGACACCGGCATCATCTCCAGCGCCCTGCTGTACCTGCGCGAGGACATGGGGCTCTCCTCCCGGCAGCAGGAGATCGTGGTCAGCGTCATCCTGGTGGGCGCCATGGCCGGCGCGCTGCTCTCCGGACGGCTCTCCGAGCGGTTCGGGCGGCGCCGCATCGTGCTCGCCGTCGCGCTGGTCTTCGGCGTCGGCGCGCTCGGCGCCGCCGTGGCGCCCGGCATCGGCTCGCTGATCGCCGCCCGCTTCGTGCTCGGCCTCGCCGTCGGCGGCGCCTCCAACATGGTCCCCGTCTACATCGCCGAGGCTGCACCGCCGGCCATCCGCGGCCGGCTGATGGTGCTCTTCCAGCTCATGGTCGCCATCGGCCAACTCATCTCCTACCGGTGCGGCTACGCCATGGCCGGCAGCGGCGGCTGGCGGATC